>JBARBX010000629.1:0-10345 GCA_049793535.1 Steroidobacteraceae bacterium
GAGCGAATCGACGAAGCCATAGAACTCGAACTGCGGATCGCGCTCGATTTCATCGAGCACGTAGCCGATCGCGCCGCGGCCGACGAGCTGATTGGCAAACAGCACGCGCTGCACGCCGAAGCTGCGATACACCTGAAGTTGCTCCACCGTCGCGCAGGTGATTCCCCAGGCGCCGTCCGCGAGCTGCCGCGCGAATAGCTGCGGACTCATGGTGGTCTTGCCGTGGGGCGCCAGCGCCACGCCTTCTGCCTGCAGAAACGCGCGCATCCACCGGCTGTTGTGTTCCAGGGCCGACCTCTTCAGCACGGCGAGCGGCAGCCGCAGGTCTTCGCGCAGTACGTTCCACCCCTGGCTGCCCACCTCGCCGAGCGCAAGCGGTCGATCCAGCCAGGGCATTCCCTTGATGGTGCCGTCCACGCGGCTGGCGAGCAGACCCTCGATGTTCATGACACGATGAGGCGCGCCAGCGCGCACAGCGCTGCGTCTTGACCCCGGCGCCCCACGAGCTGCAGTCCGACGGGCAGCCCATCGGCCGCCGCCACCGGTATGCTCAGCGCCGGGTGGCCCGACAAATTGAATTGCCGGACGAAGGAGGTGGACTTAAGGGCCACGCGGGCATCCGCGGCGGCCGCGAGGGTGAGGGGGAAATCGGGCATGGTGGGCAGGGCGAGTGCGTCGACCTGCGTGAGGGCCTCATCCACTTCGGCCCGAAACGCTTCGCGTACCTTCTCGGCAGCAGCAACATCGGCCGAGGTGATCTCGCGTGCGGTGAGCAGCCGCGCCCGCACATCGCCGCCGAGCGCTTCGCACGCGATCAAGTGCCCGAACGCCTGCCAATTCTCGCCGCCGATGACGGCAATCGCGGCCGCGAACGCCGACTCGAGCGTTGGCAGGGTGATGGAGCGCAGCGGAATATCCGCCTTCTCCAGCGCCGCACGCGCGGCGGCGGCAACAGCCGGGTTGGCCTCCACCGCAACCCAACCCACCGTTGCCTGCGCCGGCGCAGCCTCCGGACGAAACGCGTCATCCAGCATCTGCATGGCCCATTCGAGCATGGGGAGGTCGCCGGCGAACGGCCCGACACAATCGAGCGATGAAAATGCCGGATGAACTCCCGCTCGGCTGACTCTGCCGTAGGTGGGTTTGAGGCCGTACACGCCGCAACAGGCGGAGGGTATGCGGATGGAGCCGCCGGTATCGGTGCCGAGCGCGAAATCGACCAGCCGCAAAGCCACCGCGACCGCGGAACCGCTGGAAGATCCCCCCGGTACCCGCCCCGGTGCCCGCGGATTCACCGGGGTGCCGGTCCAGCGATTGATGCCCGTCACTCCATAGGCGAGTTCATGCATGTTGGTCTTGCCCACGATGCTGCAGCCTGCATCGAGGAGCGCACGCACCACCTCCGCATGCCGCTGCGCCGGCGGTGCATCGGCGAAGCAGGGGCAGGCCATGCGAGTCGGGGCACCCTCGATGTCGATGGAGTCCTTCACCCCCACTCGAAGCCCACCGCCACCCAGATCCATCCCTTGCACGAATACCGAATCGGTCAAGGTTGCACCCGCATGCCGTCTGCGGCCATGGTCACAGGTCCGGCGAAGTGCTTGGCGATGGATTTCAGTACCCCGTCGTGCGCTTGCTCAGTGGCGGGAGACAGGTGGCTCAACAACAGCCGCTTCACGCCGGCCTCCTGCGCGAGCTCACCGATGGCGTGCGGCGGGGTGTGCAGGGTGTAGAGCACCGGCGGAGAACCGGGCGGATCGAGAACGACACTATTGAACACCAGAAGATCGCTGCCTGTGGCGATGCTGCGCAGGTTCGGCAGCCCCTCCGCGTCGATGTCGCCCGAGAAAGTGACGCTCTTGGCGCCATAGTCGATGCGGTAGATTATCGCCGGCGCATCGCCGTGGTGTCCGGCGATCGCCGCAATGCGCAGGTTGTTCTGCTTGAATACTATCTGCGGCCTTGCATGGGGATTGACCCGGGCAGGCAGGTCATGCGCCTGGATGGTCATCGGCGCTGAGAAATCGCGCAAGTAGGCGAACGCGCCGGTCGGTCCGAACAGCAGCTGAATAAAACGGTGGGTAGAGGGGAAGTAGGCGCCGCGGGTTCTGGCGGGCGAACCCTCCGGACCCCACACCTTGAACACGATGGGGTCGGCGCTCGACACGGCACGTGCCTTGAACAGGCCGGCCAGTTCACCGGCATGATCGATGTGCAAATGCGTGAGCAGCACGATGTCGGTATCCGCCAGGGAAGCTTTTGCTTCGCCGAGCCGGGCAAACGATCCCGGGCCGGCGTCGACCAGGATTCGGGGAGTCCCGTCGATGAGAACGAGATAGCTCGAGGACGCGCGTCCGGTGGCGCCCGGCCCTCCGGAGCCGAGCACCAGGATCTCCAGGGCAGGGGCGGAGGTTCCCCCATGGGCGGGGGCGCCGGCAGCCACCCAAGCCAAGGCAACCAGCATGGCCAGTTGCACGAAATATCGAGTCCGGCGCGTGCAACTTTTCATATTCTTCAGTGTTATGAGGTTCAGGCTCACAGAAGATTCCAATGAGAAACTCCGCCGGTAACTCTATACAGCTATGTCTGAACCGTCGACCGGTACTGACGGCCATGATGGTGTACTCGATTGGCTTCGGCGCCGCGGCGTTGATGGCCGGCGTCGCCGTGTGGCGGGCCAATGCAAGTTGCCCGCTGTCACACAGGTCCGAGCAACCCTATGTGGTTGAAAACATCACCCCACTCGAGAATCTCGATGCGTAAACAATGGTTGACGTTGATGGTTGCCATGCCGATGGCTTTTCTGCCTCTCACCAGCGGCGCGAAGGGCTGCTTGAAGGGAGCGGCGGTAGGTGGTATCGCGGGCCATGTGGCGGGCCACCATGCGATAGCGGGAGCCGCGGTGGGTTGCGTCATTGGGCACACCCGCGCCAAGGCGAAGGATAGAGAGGCGGCGAGGGCGGCGCTGCCTAAGCCGACACCGCCTGGCGGCACCGCCCAGAAATAGCCAGGGCCCGACGGCATCGAGTCGGCCGGCCCAGGGCAGATCTGGCTATAATCACCGTCCGACCACCCTGCGGTAAGGAGCCAATCGTGAATAACCCATTCAACAGAGTCCGTGTTCGCGCGCTCGCCGCGGCCGCGGGACTCATTGCATTCAGCGCATCTTCCTTCGCCGTCGACGTGAAGGTGAAGTTGATCGGCGCCGAAGAGACGCCGCCGGTAACCACGACCGCGACCGGCACGGGAACCATCGTCATTGCCGCGGACAAATCCGTGAGCGGCACCATCAAGACGAAGGGCATCGCCGGGACGGTGGCGCATATTCACCTGGGCGCACCGGGTCAGAGCGGACCGCCCATCATCACGCTCGACAAGACCGCCGCCGACCTCTGGGCGGTGCCCGCGGGTTCCAAATTGACGGATGAGCAGTACGCGAGCTTCAAAGCCGGCAATCTCTATGTGAACGTGCACAGTGCCGAGCACAAGCCCGGAGAGATTCGCGGGCAGTTGAAGCCCTGACCTGACCGTCACGGCTTGTCAGGGCTGGCAGCCGCTCACCCGATACCAGGGGATGGCGAGCGCGCCCGGATATAAGCGCACGCAGACGGCATCGCCGACGTTCGTGCTGCGGTACAGATCCCACGAGACGGCAACCTCGTCTTGCGTCGCGCGCGGACCCCACGGCCCCAGCCGCAGCATCGGCCTTTTGTTGCGCCCACTGGTGACGTGTTTGCCGTACACCGTCGTGGGGTAAGTCGAACCGCCCGAGCGATCGAGCACGGCATCGCCGAGCGCGCAGACACCATAGCCATAAGCCAGCACCAGCGCGAGTGTCAGAGCCGCCATGCCGAGTTTCTCGCGTGCCGAAGGCAGCGCCCACAGGATGCTCCCCATCAGCGCCGCTGCCACCACCGCCGCCCACAGGAGCAGGCGCTGCCAATCGAGGATGTGAACATCCATGAAGGCGCGCAGCATCAAGAGAAATCCCGGCGAGATGAGCAGCACGGTCAGATCCGGTTGACCGCTGCCGCGAGGTGCATTGAGCGTATACAGCCCGGGCGATCGCGCCATGATCCCGACGGCGACCCACGGCAATGCGGTAAGCACGAATATCACGAGTTCGTACGGGTGGGGATAAATATAGGCCCAGGCGATCAAGCCGACGTTCGTCCAGATCGCGAATCGCGCCACCCTGCGCGCGCTGTTGAGCTTCTGCTGCCGCTCCACCGGGCTTGCCCCCAGTTGGACATTGGCTTCGACGGCCGCTTCGAAGGCTTTTGCGGCTTGCGCATCGACATCCGGGATTGCCGCAAACCAAGCTTGCCAGGCCGAATCGGCATCCCACAGCAGGGTCACCTTGACCTTGCGATTGTTCGGCTCCTTGAGATTGAGGATCAGGACGGCAGGTGAATTCGGCGGGTGCAGAACTTGCCGCGTCTCGATATCCGAGCGAGGAATGCGGCGCACGCGCCACAGTTCGCGAATCTCGAGGTGGTCCGCCGTCAATACGATCGACGATTTCAAGGCATCGGCGATGTAGAAGGCGGCGATGGCTGCGATGAACGCCAGAATGAAAAGGACAAACAGAATCGCCACCGGGTCGTGCGCGTCGGCCGCGATCGCCCCCAATCCCCAGGCCGCCGCGAGGCTCACCAGCAGCAGTATCCCGCCCAGCAGCGCCATGCCTGCCCGCCACAACGCAGTCAATCGGTAAGCGCGGGGATATTCGCCGCCGCTGGCGAGAGCACCGCCGCTCGCGAAAGCGTCGCCGCCGCTGGCGAGAGCACCGCCGGCGTAGTCCGGCACCGGCGACTCAGCCTCGCGCGAGCGCCGCGACAGGTACAGCAGGCAGAGGGCCAGCAGGCCGCCCCCCGCGAGCGCTTCGACGAAGTGGTTGGACGGCAGTGCGCTCACGATGCCGCAACCGGCGATTCTTTCAGATTCCAGATCTGGTCGGCGTACTCGCGGATGGTGCGATCGCTCGAGAACTTGCCGGAGCAGGCGACATTGATGATGGCCTTTCTGGACCAGGTTTCGGGATCGGCATAGCAGGCATCCACCGCGGTGTGCGCCCGAGCATAGTCCGTGAGGTCGGCGAGGTGCCGATAGCGATCGCCGTCATCCAGCAAGGCGCGGCGGATGGGTTCGAATATGCCGGGCTCGTTGCGGCTGAAATGGTCGGAGAAAATAAGCTCGAGCGCCGTTCGGGTCTCCGGTTCGTGCGCATAGTGCCAGTAGGGGTTGTACCAGCCGCCGCTTTCCGCCACTTGCTGCGCCGTCAAGCCAAACAGGAAGAAATTCTCCTCACCGGCTTCCTCCGCCATCTCGATGGTGGCGCCATCCCGGGTGCCGATGGTGAGCGCGCCGTTCATCATGAACTTCATGTTGCCGGTGCCGCTGGCTTCAAAGCCGGCGGTTGAAATCTGCTCGGACACATCGCTCGCCGGAATCAGCCGCTCCGCCAGGCTGACGTTGTATTCGGGCAGGAACAACACCTTGAGGCGCCCGCGCATGGCGGCATCGTCGTTGACAGTGACCGCCACCTCGTTGATGAGCTTGATGATGAGCTTCGCGAACGTATAGGCGGGAGCCGCCTTTCCGGCAAAGAAAAACGTACGCGGCGTCATATCGTCGCCGCTGCCGTTGCGCAGGCGATTGTATAGAACCACCACGTGCAAGACATTGAGCAACTGGCGCTTGTATTCGTGAATACGCTTGATCTGGCTATCGAAGATCGTGTCCGGATCCACGACCACGCCGCTGCTCACCTTCAACCAGCCGGCAAAGGCCGCCTTGGCCGCGTGCTTGGCGGCGCGGAATCGCTCGCGAAAGGCGGCATCCTCGGCCAACGGCAGGAGTTTGCGCAGCTTCGACAGGTCGGTGATCCATTCCGCTCCGATCGCCTCGGTGATCAGCTTCGACAAGTAGGGATTGGCCTGTTGCAGCCAGCGCCGCGGAGTGACGCCGTTCGTCTTGTTGTTGAAGCGTTCCGGGAACATCTCGGCGAAGTCGCGCAACACCCGGGTGCGCAGCAACTCCGAGTGGATGGCCGCCACCCCGTTGGTGCTGTGCGAGCCCACCACCGCCAAGTGCGCCATGCGCACGCGATGGGTCGCACCTTCCTCGATCAGGCTGACGCGCCGCACCAAATCATCATCGCCGGGATGGCGGCGGCGAACCCCATCCAGGAAGCGGCGGTTGATCTCGTAAATGATTTCCAGCTGCCGCGGGATGAGCGCCTCGAACAAATCCACCGGCCATTTCTCGAGCGCTTCGGGCAGCAGAGTGTGGTTGGTATAGCCCAGCGTGCGCTGCGTGATTCCCCAGGCGTCCTCCCAGGGCAGGTGCGCTTGGTCCAGCAGGATCCGCATCAATTCGGCCACGCAAAGCGAGGGGTGCGTATCGTTCATCTGCACGGCCACGCGCTCCGGGAAGGACGCCCAATTCGTAAGACCGGTGGTGAACAAGCGCGCACAAATGTCCTGGAGCGAGCAACTCACCAGAAAATACTGCTGCAGGAAACGCAGCATCCGGCCCGCTTCAGTCGAGTCGTCCGGGTACAGCACCCGCGTCACGGATTCGGCGGCGACGTTTTCGATGACCGCACCGGCGAAGTCTCCATGCGAGAATTCGCCCAAATCGAAGGAATGCGGCGCGGTAGCCGCCCACAGCCGCAGCGTATTGACGCAGTTGGCGCCGTAGCCGATGACCGGCCGGTCATAGGCCATGCCCAGCAAGCTCGAAGGCTTGTTGCGCGTGATTTCAACGGAGGAGCCGCGCAGTTCAACCGTCGCCTGCAGCGGCACGACATAGACTTTGCGCGGCCGCGGAATCTCCCAAGGATCGGTGTCGAACAGCCAGTTGTCCGGCAGTTCGATCTGCGAGCCGTTGCGGATCACTTGCCGGAAAATGCCGTATTCATAGCGCAGGCCATAGCCGATGGCGGGGTATTGAAGCGTCGCGAGGGAGTCGATGAAGCAGGCCGCGAGGCGGCCGAGTCCGCCGTTGCCCAAGCCCGCGTCCGGCTCTTCCTCGATCAACACCTCGAGATTCCAGCCCTGCTGCAGCATGGCCTGGCGCACGATCGGGTCGGCACCGAGATTCATGATGTTGTTGCGCAGGGTGCGGCCCAGCAGAAATTCCATGGACAGATAGTGGACGCGCTTGGGATCGGATTTCGCGCGCACGCGCCGTGTCATGACCCAGCGATGCGCTATCAGATCGCGTATGAAGCGGCTGGTGGCTTCGAACCTCTGCCGGAAGTTGGCCTCCAAGGGATCGGCCAATTGCTCACACAGCAGGTACCGTTCCGTCCATTGCCCCGGCCGGTCCGCCAACCCGAGACGCTCGAGGCGCCGGTCCAGCGCGGGGTCCAAGTGGCCTCGATTGTCGGGCAGAAACGCTTTCGGCACGGCCATTCAATACACCTCGGGCACCAGCATTTCCGCGGGCACCGCCTGCCGGGAATAATGTTCGTGATGTTCGCGCTGCGGCAGTGCAATCGGCACTTTCGGTGTTTCCTCGTAAGGGAACTGCCGCAACAGATGGTCGATGAAGTTGAGGCGCGCCCGCTTCTTGTCGACCGCGTGCACCACCCACCACCGCGCTTCCGGGATGTGCGATCGAGCGAGCATCACTTCCTTGGCCTTCGTGTAATCCTCCCAGCGGCGGCGCGACTCCAGATCCATCGGACTCAGCTTCCATTGCTTCAGTGGATCGTGAATGCGGCCGAGAAACCGCATGTACTGTTCCTTGTCCGTGATCGAAAACCAATACTTCAGCAACTTGATGCCCGAGCGCACGAGCATACGCTCGAACTCCGGCACGGAGCGGAAGAACTCCTCATATTCCTCGGGCGTGCAGAAGCCCATCACCCGCTCGACGCCGGCGCGGTTGTACCAGCTGCGGTCGAACAGCACGATTTCGCCCGCGGCAGGCAGATGCGACACATAGCGCTGGAAGTACCACTGCGTGCGCTCGCGGTCATTGGGCGCCGGCAGCGCCACCACCCGGCACACCCGCGGGTTGAGCTTTTGAGTGACGCGCTTGATCGCGCCGCCCTTGCCCGCGGCATCGCGTCCCTCGAACAGGATCAATACTTTCTGTCCCGAGGAGACCACCCAATCCTGCAGCTTCACCAGTTCGGCTTGAAGCCTGAACAACTGCTGAAAATAATTTCGCCGGTAATCCTTCTCCGCCCCGGGATCGGTGGAGGGAGGCACGCCCGGCAGCGGGTGCCGGTCCTCGATCTCCATCTCCAATTCTTCGTCGTAGCCATCGGCCAGATCGCGGCGGATGCCGCTGATCAACTCGTCGTACTCGAAGGCGGACGGCTCGCTCATGGAAGGCTCCCTGCAAAAGAACGAATCGTCTCCCACCCATGTTTCAGTTTGGATACTGGCCATGCCGCGCAGGGGCCGTCAAGCCCTAAGGCGGCGACGCACCAGGCACGCCCGCCTGCGCAGCGAAAATCCTGCGCACCGCATCCAGCGTGTCGGCATCCTCGGGACCCTTGTCGTCCCGGTAGCGCTTGACCCTGGCGAGCCGCAGAGCCAGGCCGGCCGGATACCGTGGGCTCGTCTGCAGATCGCTAAAGGCTATTTCCACGACCAGTTCGGGCCGCACATACACCGTCCATGCGTCGCGGCGCGTTTCGCGGGCGAGCAGTTCCTTCGACTGCCATTCGAGCATGGCATCGGTGAGGCCTTTGAAGGTCTTGCCCAGCATGACGTATTCGCCGGTCGCCGGCTCGAGGGCGCCAAGATGCAGATTGGAGAGCTTGCCGGCGCGGCGGCCATGTCCCCACTCGGCCGCGAGCACGACCAGATCGAGGCTGTGCGAACGCTTGATCTTCAGCCAGCTCGCGCCGCGATTGCCGGCTTCATAGGGCGCTTCGAGCGACTTCGCGACCACACCCTCGTGGCCGGCCTCGATCGCGGCCTCATAAAAGGCGCGGGCCTCGGGCTCAAGCGCGGTGACCAGGCGTGGAATGCGCATCGGCCCGGGCACCGCCCGGACAAGCGCGGCGACGCGTTCGTGTGCGGGCCGATCCGCGATGCTGCGGCCGCCGCTGTAGAGACAGTCGAAAAAGTACGCGCTGATCGGCAGTTCGGCGCGCAGCGCATCGACGTTGAGCTTGCGCCCGAAGCGGCGCATGGTGATTTGAAAAGGATGCGGCCGCCCGGACGCGCTCAAGGCAATCGCTTCGCCGTCGAGCACCAGGCTCGGGGCGGGGAGGGCGCGCACGGCCTCGACGATTTCCGGCAAGGCGCGTGTGACCTCGTTCAACGAGCGGGTATAGATGCGTACCTCGTCGGCCGCCTTGTGCGCCTGAATGCGGGCGCCGTCCATTTTCCACTCGAACGCCGCCTCTCCGCCGATCGCCGTCAACGCCTCGGCCACATCGGCGGCCGTTTGCGCGAGCATGGGCGAGGCGGGTTTGAAGAGTTCGAGTTGAAATCGTGCCAGAGCCTGCGCGCCCTCCAGCAGCGCGACCCGTGCGACCGCTCCCAGGCCCTGGGAATACATCGCGGCCTGCCGCACCCGGGCAACCGGCACCTCCGCGGCCGCGGAGATGGCGTCGATCATGATGCCGCCCAGAGCCCCCTGGCGCAGCTCGCCGACGATGAGACGGCGCATGAACTGTTGCTCGTCGCCGGTCGCGCGTGAGAACAAGTCCCGCAAGGCCTGCTCTCTGCGCGCGGCGGACTTGGGTCCTTGAATGTCCGCGATGGCCGCCAGCGATCGGTCGGTCTCGCTGATCGACAGCAGCGCCTCGCCCGCGGCCTGGGTCTCCGCGGCCGCGTACAGCGCCTTGTAGGCAACGCCGATTTTCCCCTGCGCGATCTCTCCCGACAGAAAGTGGACCGAGATTTCAATCTCATCCGGGGACAGTGTCTTGAGAAAGGCGGCGAGTTCCCGCACCTTCGCCCGCCTCGCGGCCGCGGTGGCGACGCGCCGTGATGCGCTGACGAGGCCTGCCAGAAGAGACATGGGGCGATTGTAACCCGCCGGGGCGGGGCCCTTGGGCGATGCCCGCGATCCGGCTATGATCCGGCGGTGAAACCCACATTTGAGGCGGACTGGGATCTGCCGGCGCCTTTCCTTGCGTTCATCACCGTCTCTCAGGCGGACATCGACGCCTATGATCACGTCAACAACGCCATCTACATGACCTGGTTCGACCGCGCGGCCTGGGAGCATTCGGCGGCGCTCGGGCTGCCGATCGGGACCTGCCTGCAGCTCGATCGAGGCATGGCGGTCGTGCGCAGCGTGATCGCCTACCTTCGTCCCGCCTTGCTGGGCGATGCGATTCACGTGGCGACCTGGCTGCTTGCGGCCG
>JBARBX010000630.1:0-6392 GCA_049793535.1 Steroidobacteraceae bacterium
GCGGGCGCCGCCGTGAGTGATCGCAAAGTCGAGCAGGTCTTCGATTCGCGTCTGGGAGTCCATTGCCGCCCCCACCTCGAATTCGTCCGCAAGCACCCGTGAAAAGGTCCTGGCATGGTCGACGAACAAGTCCTCGTGGCTCTCTCGAATCACGTAACCCATGCCGAAATACAGCGCCGGAAGCAGCACCAGGTGCACCGCCACCACCCAAACGGTGACGTAAATCCAAAAAGTTGCCCTCAGTCGTGCCATGAGACCTGCATGATATTACGCCCAGGCATCGCTCACGGGGATTGGGCGGCTTTGAGGCTTGCAGGGTGGCGGCAACGACCATAAGCTAGGGTGAATTGCCGTGGGGGCTGGATGCCAAAAACATACAAAGAAAGCGCGCCCGGCCTTCCATACCGGCCGTTGCGGCTGCGCGTGGTTCTGGCCGACGACCAGACGATTCTTCGCCACGGCCTGCGGGCAATTCTGGATGCCGAGCCCGATTTGGAGGTGATCGGTGAAGCCAGCAATATGCCGGACGCCATCGCGTTAACGCGGCGCTTATTGCCCGATGTGGTAGTCACGGATGTCGCCTTTTCGAATGGCATCGAAATTCAGGCTATAACCCGGCTGCGGCGCGAATGCGCAGGTGTGCGGGTGCTGCTGCTTACCGGCCATAGTTGCCAGGAATGCATGCGCACCGCAATGATGGCGGGCGTCCACGGCTACATCCTCAAACATTCGCCGTTCGAGGTCCTGCTTCGCGCGATTCGTTCGGAGGGATCCGAATATGAGCAGCAGGAGCGCCCGGCGGTGCCATCCACCAAGGCGCAGATTGCCGACATGACGGCGCGCGAACGTCAGGTGTTGATAGGCATTGCGTTGGGATATTCCAGCAAGCGAATTGCCGGGAATCTCGGACGCAGTGTCAAGACCATCGAAAAACATCGCTTCAAGATGATGCACCGGCTGGGCCTGCAGAACGCGGCGGCTGCGACCCGCTATGCGATGGACAACGGTCTGCTGCACGCCGATGTCCGCGCGCAGGAACCGGGCCCGGAGCATGGGCGCGCCGAGGGCGGCGCAGCGCCTCAGCGGACCGCCCGCTCGCCACGGCGAACTCGCACCCAGGACTAGGTCACCGGGCAAATTCACGACTCTGCCTCGAGCAAGGCCAACTCGCGGCGTGGGCCTTGCTCGATGGGCGGCGGCTCGCTCGCCGCTTGCGCGGCCGCGGGTGAGCGCAGCGCGCCGGGATAGCTTGGCCCGGGGAGCCTTTCCAGGCGCAGCGAGTTCAACACCACCAGCAGACTCGAACCGGCCATGATGGCGGCTGCCAGGATCGGCTGCAGCAGCCCGAGCGCGGCACAGGTCAGTGCGATCAGGTTGTAGCCGAACGCCCATGCCAGGTTGGCGAGGATGGTGGAACGCACCGCTCGAGCGCGGCTGACCACCCAGGGCAGCAGCCAGAGGCCGTCTGCAGGCAGCACCAGATCCGCGGTCTCGCGTGCGAGATCGGTTGCCGAGCCCACGGCGATGCCGACATCCGCGCAAGCCAGCCCGGGTCCGTCATTCAGGCCGTCGCCGACCATGGCTATCGCGCCGTAGCTCGAACGATACCGGTCGAGAGCCGCCCGTTTGGCCTCCGGCAGCAGACTCGCTTGCCATTCATCCACGCCGAGCGTCGCCGCAACCCGCGCGGCTGCGCCGGCGTGATCGCCGCTGAGCAAGGTCACCCGCAGCCCGAGGCTATGCAAGGCGTCGATGGTCGCCCCCGCCTCGGGCAGAGGTGTGTCGTCGAATGACAGTGCGGCGCGGGCGCGTCCGGCGGAAGCACTCTCGCTCCAACCGACGAACACCACCGAGTGGCCGGTCGCTGCCATTTCCTCGGCGCGCTCGGACAGCGCCGGCGGCACCTGCCAGCCCAGCTCGCCCATCAAGGCCGCGCTGCCGGCCGCGACCGGCTCGCCATGAACAACCCCGCGCAACCCACGCCCGGGCACGATCTGCACATCCTCGGCGACAATCGGATCGAGTCCACGCTCCATGGCGGCCATCGCGATGGCGTGCGCCAAACCATGCTCGGAATGTCGCTCCAGACCCGCCAGTCGGGCCAGTACCTCCCCCTCCCCAACGCCATCCCTCGCAAGCTCGACGAGCGTCGGCCGGCCCAGAGTCAGCGTGCCGGTCTTGTCGAAGGCGATCAGGCGAGTGTCCGCCAGTGCTTCGAGCGCGCCGGGACTGCGCACCAGGCAGCCGTGCCGGGCCAATTGCCCGATGCCAAGGGAGTGTGCCATCGGCGCGGCCAAGCCGACCGCACACGGACAGGCCACCACCAGCACCGACAGAGCGGTGAGCATCGCCTGATCGAGCGGCAGGCGCTGCACCCAATAGACCAGGGTCATGGCCGCCAGGGCCAGTACGGCGGGCACGAATACACCCACCACGCGATCGGCGAGGCGCTGCGTGCGGCTCGACTGTCCTAGGGCGTCACGCACCGAACGGCAGATTTGCGCCCAGCGGCTCTCACCTCCGGAGCCGCTGCTGCGGATCAGCAACGGACCGTCGAGATTGATGCTGCCCGCGAGCACCGCGGCACCGATCCCTTTCGCGACCTGTCTGCTCTCGCCGGTAATCACCGCGTCGTCGGTATGCGAGCGCCCCTCCACGATCAGCCCATCGACCGGGATGCGCTCGCCCGGCTTGACTCGGATCAGCATCCCGGCACGCACCTCTCGCACCGGGCGGCGATGCTCTTGTACGCCTTCGACCACCGTCGCCAACTCGCGCTCCGCGGCCAACAACGGTGCCAGGTCGCGCGACGCCCGGGCGCGCCCCGCCGCCTCCAGATAGCGGCCGAGCGTGAACAGCATCAGCACCATTGAGGCGGTATCGAAATAAAGGTGGCCGACTCCGTGAACCACGGCGAGCGTGGAGTAGGTATAGGCGGCAAGGCTGCCGAGCACGATAAGCGCCGAGGAGGTCAAACGCCCGCGCCGCGCCTGCGACCAGGTTTCGCGCAGGAAGGGTTCGCCAAGGATCAGCACCGCCGGCGTCGCGAGCCCCCAAAGGAGCAGATGAATCGTAGGCAGCACCCGACGGTCGGCACCGGCAAATGCCCCCGAGTACCCCAGCAGGCTGAAGAGCATGATGTTCATGGACAAAAAGCCGCCCACGCCGAGACGTACCAGGAACCACGCCGCCTCCGATGCATCGCCGCTGCCGCTTTTCACCTGGTGGGCAATGCAGCAGCCATAGCAGCAGAACTGGCAGCCCTCGCCGTTCACGGTGCGTGCGAAGCCGCGCCGGCCGACCGGCAGCAGGCAGTGGCGGCACAGACCGTCGGGCGCCGTCATCATGCGATATGCCAGAGATGGTGGTGCAAGCCGTGGCCGCCCGCCATCGGTACGACGCCGCGGCCGAGCGTGATCAGGCCCAGTACCAGAATGAAACCACCGGCCAGCCGCACACCGCGCAGCCGCCAGCGCGGCGCCAGCAGCCGGCCGAGGCCTCCCATCGCGAGCATGGCGGGGAAAGTGCCCAGGCCGAACGCCGCCATGGTGAGACAGCCGGACAGCACGTCAACGGTACTCGCAGCCTGGGCGACCATGGCATAGACCAGGGGACACGGCAGAAAGCCATTGAGCACACCCAGGGCCAGCGGCGCGGCGAGCCCGTGTGTGCGCAGCAGGCTTCGCAATGAGTTCACGAGCGTCGAGCCGCCGAAGCCGTTGGCGGCACGGTGCCAGCCGCGCACGCCGAAGAAGCTCAGCGCCATGATGATCATCAGCAGCCCGGCCACCACGGCGAGAGCGCGCTGCCCCGCGTCAAGCGAGGCACTGAGAAAGGGGGTTCCCTGGGTTGCCCTCAATCCCAAAGAAGTACAAATCGCCAGGCCCAGTCCGCCGGCAAGCGTCCCGAGGAAGCAATAGGTGGTCAGCCTGCCGGTGTTGTAGAGCACATGCCGCAGCGACGTGGCGCCGGCGCCGCGCGGATCCGCCCCCAATGCGCAGGCGAAGCCTCCGCACATCCCGATGCAGTGAAAACTGCCCGCGAAGCCGGCGAGGAACAGCAGCGCGTAGTAGCTCATGGTCGATGTTCCCGGACAAACCGCCCACGGCAGCGGAGTCCAAGCGACGGTGCGCTATTTTCGTCGCGCCAACAGAGCGAGCCAGATGAAGAACCCAATCGTGAAGATTGCGAAGCCGATAAACGCGACTTCCTGCTGCACACTGGCCCGGGCCAGCGAAAATCCGGTTTCAGCCAGCATGGTTTCGTCCTCCTCAGCCGGTAACGGTACGGATCACGTTCATGACGAGTTCAAAACCCAAGAACATCAGGTTGATGATGGCGACTCCAAAAATAATCTTAACGCCCTGCATAGTATCTCCGCTCGAGAAACGGCAATTAGCCTACCCGGCCAGGCCCGACTCCGCCCCAGTAGGTGACAATGTAGTAGCAGGCCCAAAAAAACAAGCCGAAGTACACAAACAACAACCAGATCGGAATGACGCCGTCGTGCGCCTTGATGGAGCCACCGGCATACTCATGCAGGTCGTGCGTCTCAGGCGACGGGGTGTTTGAATCGGTCATAGGCCATCTCCGCGTGATAGAAGTTGAGGGCTGCCTGGTCGGTCTCACTCAGGGCTCCCGCCATGACCCCCCAGATGAAGATGCAAGTCGAACCCAATCCCATCAGAATTGCCAGTGCATACGGGCCTAGAACTTCGTATTCCGACATGGCTTATCTTCCTCCTACCCTAGGGTCCCAGCAGCCCATAGGCTTGCTCCGGGCCGGGTGTCTCCAGCTTTGGATTGTCCAATGCCGCACGAACCGCGGCAGAGATCGTCAACGGCTCCCCGGTGAGCGGGTCGGTAAAGGCCGACAGCGACAGAATGTAATAAGACAACGCCCAGCGATCCGCGTCCGAGAACGAGTCGTGGAAGGAGGGCATCGGTGTTCCGCTTAGGCCCGTGGAGATGGTCCTGTAGATGTCGGTAACCGCAGGACCGGACTTGAACTGGCCGCTCGTGAGGTTCGCGGGGTGAATGGTGAAACCGGGATCATCCGTCAATCCGGCCGCCTTCTCGCCGTCGCCTTTACCGGTGTTGCCGTGGCATTCCCAGCACTTGGCCTGCGCCCAGACTTCCTTGCCGTGCTTGATCATGGCCGTCGTGGGCGGCGGTGGCGCGGGAATATACAGCGGCTGGCCGGGCGGCGAATTGACGAAGAAATAGGCGGGATTCTTGGGATCGGAGCGGTCCGCCGCCAGTACGTACTTGATGTACTGGATCACGGCGAGTCGATCGTTGATCGGCAAGTTGTACCAGGGCGGCATCGCGGTGCCGCGCACCCCGCGCGTGATGGTGCGCAGCATATCGCCATCGCTCGGCAAGGGGTCCTCGGTCAGCCTGAACTTGAACACCCCCTGGGTGAAGTTGCGCGGTCGCTGCTTGTACAGGAAAGTCGCCGCCGGCCCGTTGCCGTCGCCTTTCACCCCATGACAACCAACGCAGCGCCGTCCGTAGACCTCTTTACCGTAGTCGATCCATTCCTGCGAGCGCGGCAGCGTGATCCCGGCCGCCTCTAGCTGCTGCGGCTCGAACAAGTCGCGCCACTTGCCGCGGTTCATGCCCAACTTCTGCACGTAAGCGATCAGAGCCTCGACCTCTTTGGTTTCGATGACCAGCTTGACACTGCCGCCGGCGTACTCGTTGTTGGGCGTAAAGACCACCGGGTATTTGCCCTGCGCGACCATCGGCACGAACAGCAGCCCGTCGGCATTGGGCGTGATCTTCACCTGCTCCTTGCTGGCGAAGTCGAACAGTCTCTCCGTCATTGCATTTCGTTCGAGCGTGGCGCCCGAAGCGTCTTTGACGATCTTCACCGGATCGGACGGCGCATTGAACAGACCGGAATACGGGTCCATGACCGACTCCGGCGTCAGCATCCGTGGATTCCAGAAGTGTGCCAGATGCCACTCGTCGCTGTATTTGAGGCCCTCTCGGGTCAGGTCCGGACCGATGCGCCGCGTGCCGAACATGTGCGGCACGTCATAGGCATACTCGCCCGCTTCGCTCACCGGTCCCCAGCGACGCGTCTCACCGGTCACCGGCCGCACGTACTGCGAATGGCAGTCCCAACAGCCCTCTCGCAGATAGACAAGCCTGCCTTGGTTCTCGAGGGGCGTGTAGTCGGTAGCCGACGTTTCCATCCATTTGAGTTGGCCGATATCGTTGCGGATCACGGCCGTCACGTGGTTGGTGGTGGCCGAGGGTTCGAAAAACGGCAGTACTCCCTGGGTGATCAGGGCGAGAAAGAAAAAACCGACCCCGGCCACCAGTGCAACGAAGCGCGCGCTCACCTTGCCAGCTCCCCGGCTGCAAGCGCCGTCCCGTTGTCC
>JBARBX010000631.1:0-4335 GCA_049793535.1 Steroidobacteraceae bacterium
GCGGTCGCCCTCGACGGTCTCGGCATGCGCACGGCGCTCATCGAGGCGGTGCCGTACGGCGCGGCCACACAGCCGAGCTTCGACGAGCGGACCACGGCCCTGTCGAACGGCAGCCGCCGCATCCTCGAGACCTTAGGCGTGTGGGCCGCAGTGGGGGCGTCGGCGACGCCGATTCGCAAGATCCACATCTCGGATCAGGGGCATTTCGGCTTTGCACGCATCGACGCGTCCGAACTTAGGTTGGCCGCGATGGGCCACGTCCTGCCCAATCGCGTACTGGGCCAGGCGCTCTGGTCGCGTCTGCGTGACAGCGACGGTGACGGCGCCAAGGGGGGCGCCGGCGTTCATATCCATTGCCCCGCGGAAGTTTCCCGCATCAGCGCCGCTTCGGACCGGGTTGTCTTGGAGATTGCCGAGGGCGGCGCCGCTGCGACGATCGACGCCAGGCTGGTGGTGGCCGCCGATGGCGTGCGCTCGGCGGTGCGCGGCGCCTTCGGGGTGGATGCGGAATTCCGCGACTACGAGCAGACCGCCGTCATCACCACGGTGCTGCCGCAACGCTTCCACGACCACGTGGCCTACGAGAGATTCACGGGCAGCGGGCCGCTGGCGCTGCTGCCGCTCGAGGGAGGCCGGTGCGCCCTGGTATTGACCTTGAGCCGGGCCATGGCGGAATCGGCCATGGCCTGGACCGACGCGGAATTTCTCGCCGAGCTGCAACGCCGATTTGGATATCGCTTAGGAAGATTCCTCAAGGTGGGTCGCCGGATGCCGTATCCGCTTTCACTCAGTCGAGCGTCGCGCACCAGCGCGGGGCGCTGCGTCATCATCGGCAATGCCGCGCAGGGGTTGCACCCGGTCGCGGGGATGGGTTTCAACCTAGGCTTGCGCGATGTGGCGACCCTGGCCGAACTCGTTGCCGAGCGGCGCCATGATGTCGAGTTCGACCCGGGGGCCTCGAGTTTGCTGACCGAGTACGACCGCTGGAGAGCGGCCGACCGCGGCGGCGTCATCGCGTTCACGGACGGCTTGGTTCGAGTGTTCGCCAATCCTCTGCGCGCGGTGCAGCGTCTGCGCAACTTGGGTCTCCTGGCGTTCGACCTGCTGCCTCCCGCAAAGGCGGCGTTGTCCCGCTTGAGCACCGGCGCCGCGGGCGGCGGTGGCGCGCGAATTCCGAAGCTGGCGCGCGGCGTGGCCTTGCGATGAGCGCCCGCCACACTCTGGACTTCGATGTGATCATCGTGGGTGGCGGCGTGATCGGCGCCGCGATGGCCGCCCTGCTCCTCAAGCACAAGTTGAGTGAGCCGGGACGCGTGGCTCTCGTGGCGGACCGCTTTGCGGGGGCCACCCCCGCGGGCGCCGACTGGGACTTGCGAGTGTTCGCCTTGAGCCGCGCATCGGAGCGGTTGCTGCGCATCTGCGGAGTTTGGGAGTCGCTGCCGCCGCAGCGGGTGCATCCCTACGAGCGCATGTGCGTCTGGGATGCAAGCGGTGAATCGGACGGAAAGGGATCTCTGCGCTTCGATTGCGCGGAGATCGGCGAGCCGAATCTGGGATACATCGTGGATGGGCATGCCCTGCAATGGCAATGTCTGCAAGCCGCGCGCACCGCCGGCGCCGTGCTGCTCGAGGGCGCTCTTGCAGGCACGGCCGAAGGTGTCGCCGGCATCTCCGTCAGCCTAACCGACGGGCGGGAACTGTCGAGTCAGCTATTGATCGGCGCGGACGGACCGAGGTCCAAGACCCGAGAGCTTCTCGGCATAGAAACCGCCGGCCATGCCTATCACCAAGACGCGCTGGTGGCGCATGTGCGCACCGCCAAGCCTCACGCCAACACGGCGTGGCAGCGCTTCCTCGGCACCGGCCCCCTGGCGTTCCTGCCGCTGTCGGACGGCCGCTCATCCATCGTCTGGAGCGTAGTGCTGCCCGAGGCGGCGCGGCTGCGCGCGCTCGATTCCGCGGCCTTCGGCGCCGCTCTGACGGCGGCGAGCGGAGAGGTCTTGGGAGAATGCGAACTCGCGAGCGAGCGGGCGAGTTTTCCGCTGCACCTCAAGTACGCCTTGCAGTACGTGCACCCGCGCGCGGTGCTCCTGGGAGATGCCGCGCATGTGGTGCACCCGCTGGCCGGACAGGGCTTGAATCTGGGGTTGCTCGACTGTGCCGCTCTCGCCGAGGTTCTGGGCCAGGCCGGTGCCGGCGCCTTTTTCGGGGAGCACGTGCTGCTGCGGCGCTACGAACGTTGGCGCCGCAGCGAGAATGGGGTGGCCGCCGGCGCTCTGGACGCCATGGAGCGGTTATTCTCGAGCGCGGGTCCCATCTCCCGCGGCTTGCGCGCCGCGGGCTTGCAGGCCGTGGACAAGGCGCCCCTCATCAAGCGCCGGCTGGCGCAGCGCGCCCTGGGGTTGATCGGCGACATTCCGGCCTTCTTAAAGGACGCGCTCTAAACCTTGTCGAGCTTGGCCGCGCAAATGAAGTCGTTCTCGGACAACCCCCCGATGGAGTGCGTCGAGAAGGTGACGCGGCAGTAGTTGTAGCCCAATTCCAAGTCCGGGTGATGGTCTTCGGTGTTCGCGATGTGCGCCAGCGCGTTGACGAAGCTCATGGTGCGGTAGAAATCCTTGAATTTGAGAGAGCGCTTCAGGCTCTTCGAGTCTTCGGAAATCTGCCAATCCGGGTGCAGCTGCTTGCGAAACAATTTTGCCTGATCCGCAGTCAGCGGCGGCACGCCGCCTTCGCAGGGCATGCATTTGCGGGCGGACAATTCCTTCACGTACCGACCTCCCGGCGACTATGGGGATTCCTGCTAGGGATTCCTGGCGTAGGTGCGCTCAATGTAGCGCTCGACCAGTTCCTGAAACTCTTCGGCGATCCGGTCGCCTTTGAGCGTCACGGTCTTGGCGCCGTCCTCGTACACCGGTGCGACCGGGTTCTCTCCCGTGCCAGGCAGGCTGATGCCGATGTTGGCGTGTTTGCTCTCGCCGGGACCATTCACGACGCAGCCCATCACCGCCACGGACATGTCTTCGACGCCGGTATGCCGCTTGCGCCACTCCGGCATGCGGTGCCGGATGTGATTCTGGATTTTCTGCGCAAGTTCCTGGAAATACGTGCTGGTGGTGCGGCCGCAGCCTGGGCAGGCGATCACCATCGGTGTAAAGGCGCGCAGCCCCATGGTCTGGAGTATCTCCTGCGCAACGATCACTTCCTGAGTGCGGTCGCCGCCCGGCTCGGGAGTGAGGGAGACGCGAATCGTATCGCCGATGCCTTGCTGGAGCAGCACGCCCATCGCTGCCGTGGAGGCCACGATACCCTTGCTGCCCATTCCGGCCTCGGTGAGTCCCAGGTGCAAAGGGTACGTGCAGCGCGCCGCCAGATTGCCGTAGACGGCAATCAGGTCCTGCACGCCGCTGACCTTGGCGCTGATCACGATCATGTCGGACTTGAGGCCGAGACTTTCCGCGCGCCTGGCGCTATCCAGCGCGGACACGACGATGGCTTCGCGCATCACCTCGATGGCCGTGAGCGGGGCAGCGAGTTTCGAATTCTCGTCCATCATCCGAGTCAGCAAGTCCTGATCCAGGCTCCCCCAATTCACGCCGATGCGCACCGGCTTCGAATACTTGCAGGCGGTCTCGATCATTTCTGCGAATTGCGGATCGCGCTTGCTGCCGCGGCCGACATTGCCGGGGTTGATCCTCAATTTGGAGAGCGCCTGCGCGCAGGCCGGATGCGCCTTCAGCAGCTTGTGACCGTTGAAGTGGAAATCGCCGACCAGGGGAGTGTGGACGTTCATGGCGTCCAGGCGGTCGCGTATATGCGGTACGGCTGCTGCGGACTCGTCGTTGTTGACCGTCACTCGCACCAGTTCGGACCCGGCACGTGCGAGTGCCTTGACCTGCGCCACCGTGCCGTCGATATCCGCGGTATCGGTGTTGGTCATGGACTGCACGACGATCGGGGCCTTGCCCCCGATAGTCACCGTGCCTACTTTTACGCCTACTGAGATTCTTCGGGAATTCATGCCCCCAATTATACCAGGGGTACGCCCTTGGGCACCCGCACCACCACGGTCCCGGCGATCTTGTCGTGCCAGGCTTGATTGTTTTCGTCGAAGGCTATCCAGAAAAATCCGAGACCAACCACCGCCAGGGACAGGAGGCAGCCGAGCGCACGCACAATGGCGGTCTCCCAGTCGACAACTCGTCCGTCCAGTCGCACGACACGCAAATCGAACACGATGCCGCCGATGGTGGAGCCGCGCAATTTCCACATCACCGCTCCGTAGGCGGCCAAGGCGATGAATTCAAGGTCGTGCGCGTGCAGAACGCCCAAGAG
>JBARBX010000632.1:0-3144 GCA_049793535.1 Steroidobacteraceae bacterium
CTTTGGGATTGAGCACGGCCATGAGATTGAGCGCCTGGACCACGTCGGGACAGTTTTGGCAGGTGAGCGAGACGAAGGTCTCGAAGTGGTATTCGCCGTCGAGATTGCGGATTTGCTCGACGAGGCCGGAATCGGCCTTCGGCGGATGGCCGCCCGTCTGCAGCAGCGCAAGCACCAGCGAGCTGAATTCATGCCCGAGCGGCAGGCCCGCGAAACGCACCCGCGGTTCGGCTCCGGGCCGGCGCAGCGCGAAAGAGGGTTTGAGTTCTGCATCGCCGCGTTGCACGTCGATCGAGATCAAGCCGGACACGGATTGGACCTCGCGCAGCAGTTCAAGCAAGTCGCGCGACTCGCCGCCCTCGTCGACGCTGGCGATGAGTTCCAGCGGCTGCGAGATTCGCGCGAGGTAGCCCTGCAATTGCGCCTTTAAGTTGTCACCGAGCATGGCCTCGCTCCTCCGCTCAAATCTTGCCGACCAAATCCAAAGACGGCGACAGAGTGTCGGCGCCCGGCGTCCACTTGGCCGGGCAGACTTCGCCCGGATGCGATGCGACGTACTGCGCGGCCCTGACCTTGCGCAGCAGCTCCTTGGCGTCGCGCCCGATGCCGTTGTCGTGGACTTCCATGACCTTGATCACTCCCTCGGGGTTGATCACGAAGGTGCCGCGCAGGGCGAGACCCTGGTCCTCGATCAACACCTCAAAATTGCGCGCAAGCGTCCCGGTCGGGTCGCCGATCAGCGGGTACTGCACTTTCTTGATGGTGTCGGATGTGTCGTGCCAGGCCTTGTGGGCGAAGTGCGTGTCGGTGGATACGCCGTAGATTTCGACTCCCAGCTGCTCGAATTCCGCGTAGTTGTCGGCGAGGTCGCCGAGCTCCGTCGGACACACGAAGGTAAAATCCGCGGGGTAGAACACCAGCACGGTCCATTCGCCGATGAGGCTTTCCTTCGTCACCGGAACGAATTTGCCGTTGTGGTAGGCGGTGGCCTTGAAGGGCTTGATTTCAGTGTTGATCAGCGACATGGCTCGTCTCCTCCAGCAAGTTTTGATTCAGGCTGCAACGTTAGCAGCGCGCCTCCCATTAAAGAAGTTGATAGTTACGATGCCTTTGATAGACTGCGTCTATGGTAAATCTCAAGGACTTGAAGTACCTGGTGGCCCTGGCGGACACGCGGCATTTCGGCAAGGCGGCCGCACGTACCTTCGTGAGCCAGCCCACACTCTCAGCGCAGCTCAAGAAGCTCGAGGAGTACCTCGGCGTCAAGCTGGTCGAGCGCCGGCCGAAGAACGTGCAGCTCACCGAAGTCGGAAAGCAAGTGGTGGTGCGCGCGCGCCGCATGCTCAATGAAGGCGATGAGATCGTCGCTCTCGCCCGCAACAATGCCGACCCGTTTGCGGGAAAGCTCAAGCTGGCGCTGATTCCGACCATCGGTCCCTATCTTCTGCCGCGTGTCACGCCGAAGCTGCGCAAGGCGCTGCCTTCCCTAAGCCTGATGCTGTATGAGTATCAAACGGAGGCGCTGCTCACGCGGTTGCGCGACGGTGAAATCGATCTCGGCATCATGGCGCTCCCCACCTCCGAGGACGGGATCGAGTCGCGGGCGCTGTATCAGGAAGACTTCACCGTGGCGCTGCCCAACAACCACGCGCTCGGCGCCAAATCGACCATCAAGGTGCAAGACCTGAAAGGACACACTCTGCTGTTGCTGGAGGACGGGCACTGCCTGCGGGAGCAGGCGTTGGAGGTGTGCAGCCGGGTCGACGCCCGCGAGGCGGAGGATTTTCGCGCCACCAGTCTCGAGACCTTGCGGCAAATGGTGGTGGCCGGTCTCGGCATCACCCTGCTCCCGGAACTCGCCGTGGAATCGCCGTTCGGCTCCCAGCGCGGTCTCATGGTTCGGCGCTTCGCCAAGCCCGCGCCGCACCGCACCGTCGGCGCGGTGTGGCGAAAATCCAGCACGCGCATCCCGGCGATCGCCGCCGTGTGCGACGTGGTGGATCGCGTCATGGCGGCCTAAACCCCTCGCAAAAGCGGGAAATCGTGACGGCGGTCTCGGCCCGGCCCGGCGGGGCTGATCATTTGCCGATCATTTCACATATTCCGCGCGAGCGAAGCGTCATGATGCGGGTAATTATGGACCACCGAGCATGAACGCCCGCACCGTTTCTCAAGGGAATCAGGCAACTGCGCCGCCGCGCTTCGATCGGAAGTTCATCGAAGATCACAAGCTGGTCGAGCGCTACCTCGAGAACAAGCTGCCTTACAAGGGCGCGCGCGATCTCGAGAACTGGTGCCGCGCCAACCCCGACTACCTCAACGAACTCAAGCTGACCGAACGCGCGCACGCCACCCTCAAGCTGCTGGAAGCCAGCGGCCAGCCGCAGGACCTGGGCGAGGCGCGGCCGCCCTGGTGGAAGACCGTGTATGTGCCGATCGGCCTGGGCGTGGTGGCTTTCCTCAGCCTGGTCGCCTTCTGGGTGCTGGTGGGAAAGTACGTGATGCTGCGCGGTGAGCTCGAGGACACCAAGACCCTGATGAACCAAGGGTCCTTGGTGCAGCCGGCGACGTTGAGCGAAGTGAACGTGACTCCGGACCGGGCGCCGGGAATCGACAAGGCGCGGATCAGCTTGAGCCGCGGCGCGCCGGTTTTGATGAACGTGCACATCGATCTCGGCTACACCAACAAGCTCACGGAATTCCGCATGTTCGTCGACAAGCAGGACCAGGGACGCGCGCTGGTGTTGAACGATCTGCTCAAGGATTCCAACGGCGAATTGAACATGACCGTGAATTCCACCGGCCTCGCCGCCGGCATCTACAACGTGCGCATCGAAGCGCTGCCGTTTCGCGGCAGTCCTGAACCCGTCGGTTGGCTCATCCTCGACGTGCGCTGAACCCGCGGAGCCTATTCGTCGCGCAAGGTGTGGATCGGCGGCGTGTCGACCACGCGGCGCGTCGCCAGCGTGCCGCTGATGCCGACCAGAAGGGTGCCGCAGACCAGCCCCACCACCCACACCCAGGGGTCGAGCGTGTACTCGAGCGAGAACAGGCGCCTTGCCAATACCCAACCCACCCCCGTGGCGCCGAAGGCCGCCAAGGTGCCCGAGAGAAACCCCAGGGCCGAGAATTCCGCGGCCACGC
>JBARBX010000633.1:0-2158 GCA_049793535.1 Steroidobacteraceae bacterium
AGTAGACGGCGGCGCTTCATTGCGGCGACCTATTCATAGCTGAAATCCGGGGATGACAGCAGAAAGGTGTTCCATTCCTGCTGGGTATTGGCGCGATTGAGCGCAGTTCGCGTGCGCGCGGCGAGAAACGGTTCGACGGCCTCGAAGTACAAGCGGTTCGAGAGCTGCGGGAAGCCGCTCAGGGTGGGCGGGCCCCCATCTTCCGGATCGAAAAGCCCGGCATTGCCCGAGCCAATGAGCCGCGCAATCTCGAAGCGGCGGCTCATCTGGCCGGGGCTCGCCCAGCTCGGCTCGGCCAGCGGATAACCGTCGGGGGTTGGCCTGCCGAACGGTGCTTCGCCCAAGCCGTTGAGCCAATTCAGCAGCGGCCGCGCGTTGCTGATCGGACGGCCGTCGTAGGCAAACCGTACGGCCGAGATCACAAAGCGCATCGGATCCTTGAACTTGTCGCCGAGCGATGCGTTGAATTCTCGCGCCAGGAACATGCTGCGCAGCACCGCTGCAATGTCGCCCTGGCTGCGCTCGAATGTCTGCGTCATGCGCTCGACCAATTGTGGAGAGGGATTGTCGGCGACGAAGTAGCCCGCGAGCTCGCGCGATATGAGTCGGGCGCAACCCGGCTGGCTGACGATCAGCCTCACCGCCTCCTCGACTTCCCCGAAGCCCCTGCCCTCGATGGTGTGGCCGAGCAGGATTTTGTTGCCAAAATCGTGCCGGGCCGGGTTGAATTCGAACGCTCCTCGGCGAACGTACAGCCGCTGCCATTCGGGCTTGAGCCGCGGTGGAGCGCCCGTGTTGATGCCCACACCGGTGAGCACGCGCGCAAGCTGCTGGACGTCTTGTTGCGTGTAGCCGGAATTCACGCCCAAGGTGTGCAGCTCCATGAGCTCGCGGGCGTAATTCTCATTGATGTGCCCGGCCGCATTCTGGTTGTTGTCCAAGTACTGCAACATGGCCGGGTGTTCGAGAGTCGCCATCACCAGATCCTGGAAGTGTCCGAAAACGTGCGGCCGGATCGCACGCTCCGCGTAGTCGCCGACCAGCCAGCGCAGGTTGGCCTTGTACTGGTGCACGCTGAAGTGGTTGAGCCAGAACCACACCATCTGCTCCTGCAACTGCGACGGGGAGTACACCGCACGCAGCAGGTCGCGGCGAATGGCTTCATACGCCAGCTTGTTGCCGCGCTCGTTGAGGGCCTTGCGCGCCTGCTCTTTGTCGGGCCCGTCGGGCAGCGCGTTGATGGTCTTGTATTCCGCGTTGACCGCGGCCAGCCATTTCTCGGGGTCGGCGTGCGCCACCTCAAGCGCACCGACCTGCACGGCTATCGGGGCCGGCAGGGCCGTGTCCCGGGCGTCGAGCTGCTGCTCGAGGAATCGCTCGCGGCCGAGCCGCCGATAGTCGGACACGCTGGTGCTGTCGAGGCCGAAAGTCACCCGCTGGAGCCACAGCAGGTCCTCGCGATGCAATACCGGCAACGCCGCCGCGGCGCGAGCCGGCGGCGGCGAGCGCAAGTCCGCGCGCGGCGTAGAGGCGGTGCAGGCGAGCAACCCTGCGGCGGGCAGTGCGGCGAGTGCCGCGGCCAATCTGGCCCGAGTTCGCTGCGATCCCGTGCGCGGCCGGTATGGAGCCTCCACGAGTATGGTCATAGTTACATCAACGGTTGCCGCCTGATGCCGTTGACCCGCCGATCCAGTCCCGGATGCGGCCGGCCGCAATCGCCGCCAACACCGTCGCGTGACGGTCGTCATCGTTGAGCGCAGGCACCAGCGTCAATCGTTCGCCGCCGAATTCCACGTACCTGCCGCGGTATTCCATCGCCACTTCTTCCAGCGTTTCCAGACAGTCGACCGCAAACGAGGGCGACACCACGCTGAGCTTGCGCACGCCGCGCGCCGCCAATGCCCGCAGCGTGTCTTCGGTATAGGGCTTCAGCCATTCCACGGATCCAAATCGCGACTGATAGCTGTGCGACCACGCGTCCGAGGCAAGCCCCAGGCGATCCACGAGCAGCCGGGTGGTCGCCTCGGCCTGGCTTCGATAGGGGTCGCCCTCGGCAACATACGCGGCAGGAATTCCATGATAGGAAAACAGCAGATGCGAGCGTTCGCCGGCTTCGGCCCAGTGCTCGAGGATTCGTGCCTGCAACGCATCTATATAT
>JBARBX010000634.1:0-1507 GCA_049793535.1 Steroidobacteraceae bacterium
GTACGCACCTCTTCGACCAAGCTGAGCTCGCCTGCGGGCGGGGTTCGGGCGGGCGGAGTTCGAGGGGCTGGGGCGGGCGGTGCACTCTCGGGCCGCATCGTGGCGAAGTCGACGAGTGCGCGCTGCAACTTCGGAGTCATCATCTTGAGCGCGCCGCGGGCGTCCTGTTTGGCCACACGGGCATCCACGACCATCATGATGACGCCGACCATGGTGCGGCGCGCGTTCACGGCGCGCAGCAGCACGGCGGATCGAGAGTCACCCAGGTCGTGCACCATCACGGGAGGACTGCTCGGGTTGGAAAAGACCTCGACGGCCTCGCGGGCTGCGTTGTGCTCGTCGGGCCCCATGGAGCTTTCACTCAGCCACAGCACCTCACCGTGCTCATCGTGAAGGGACACCGCATGGGCGCGCGCGGGCTCGAGTGCTGCACGCACCTTCTGACAAACGGCATCGAAATCGACGAGCGGACCGTCCGTCGTGCTGAAGGGTTTGCCGTGCTCCATTGGATCCGCTGCTTGGGGTTTCAGTGTGTATATCTACCGTACGGGCCGCCTGCCTGCTGTGATGCTCTTCGCCAAAACGCGACAGTGGGGCAGCCGGTATGACATATCATGGGAATGTTCAGGTAAACGACTAACAGCAGAGCGCCATGACCGAGCCAAGAAAATCCCGTGAGTACCGCTACTACGATTTTGTGATGGCGGCCTATGTTTGCGTTCTACTGTGTTCCAACCTGATCGGGCCGGCCAAGGAGACCTCGATCGAGGTGCCGATCTTCGGCACCGTGACTTTTCTCGCCGGTGTTTTGTTCTTCCCCATTTCCTACATCTTCGGCGACATTCTGACGGAAGTTTACGGCTACGCCCGCGACCGGCGCGTCGTCTGGGCTGGATTTGCGGCGCTGGCGTTTGCGTCGCTCATGGCCGCCGTGGTGGTTCACCTGCCGCCCTCGGCCGCATCGCAGGCCAGCCAAGCGTCGGTGGAGGCGGTTTTCGGCAACACGCCGCGAATCGTGGTGGCATCGATCAGCGCATTTCTATGCGGGACCTTCGTCAACAGTTACGTGCTCGCGAAAATGAAGATCTGGACTCGCGGCCGTTGGTTGTGGACGCGCATCGTGGGATCGACCTTGTGCGGTGAACTCGTCGACTCGGTGATCTTCTACTTCGTCGCCTTCTACGGGCGTATGCCGCAGTCCCACCTCATCGACGTGATGTTCACCCAGTACGTGCTCAAGAGCGGCTGGGAGATCATTGCCGCGCCGATGACTTATCGCATCGTCGGGTTCCTGAAGAGGGCCGAGCAGGAGGATTACTATGACGTCGACACCAATTTCACCCCCTTCTCCCTGAAGGCCTAGGTGCGCCGCGCGAGGCGCCCCGCGCCGAATTGATCGCCGCTTCGCCATCATTGGCCACAAGTCGGGCAGGGCGACGCCCGAAACCGGGTCCCAAATAGCTCCCAGGAGGCGATGCTCGCCTCTGGGTCTCGTTTGATTGACCCA
>JBARBX010000635.1:0-18205 GCA_049793535.1 Steroidobacteraceae bacterium
GGCAACTTTCCTAGTCCATGCTCCAGCGTCCGGCTGCGGCGTCAAGTCGCGGTGTTGCAGCATGGTCTGGATAGGGCCGCCGCGACGCTCGCGGCGGCGCCGAGTCCCGCCGCCATTCACAGGACACGGGTCGCGGCGCGCCGCTTGAGAGTCCTGTTGAACGTCCATGCGCGAACATTGGAGTCGAAGGCGCGCAAGCGATACCGGCGGGAACTCAAAAAACTGGCGGACGACCTCGAGCCGGCGCGGGAAGCCGATGTGGCTCGACGTCTCCTTTTAGCGCTGGCAAGGAATAGCAGCGGCGACGTCGGCGCTTCCCGCGGGCTCTGTGAACGTGCAGTGCGACGATGCGAATCGACAGCCGCAGCCCTTCGCGAGACCCTGGCGGGAGCGGCTTGGCGGCGGCGGTTGGCGCAACTTCAGCAGCTGTCCGTGCTTACATCCCTGGCCAAGGAGAACGACGATTCGGCGGCGACGGTGACGCATCGTCTGGTGACGCGGTATCGTCGGCGATTGCGGTCCGCTCTGAGCGATGCCGGCAGCAATCCAGCGAAACTTCATCGGATCAGGCTGAAAATAAAATCGATGCGGTATCTATTGGAGGCGTGCCTGCCGCGGAGCGCCATCGAGAAGAATGAAGAGCTCAAACGATTGCGGCGGATTCAGAACTGTCTCGGTGATATTCACGATGCAGAGAATGTACGCAAAACATTACGCGCCGAGCGGACGGACCGAAAAACTGCGCACGAGTTTCGCGAGAGACTCAAGAATCGGAAGGGCCGACGGCTTCGTGACTTCAAGAAAGACCGCGAGGCGCTAACTCGGCTGTGGGGTGGTTCCGATTGAGGGCCGGACGTCGCCGGCGCGTGGTGCGCGCAGGCGCAATGCATTGGCGATCACCGACACGGAACTGAGCGCCATCGCTGCGCTCGCCAGCATGGGATTTCCGACGATGCCGAAGGTCGGGTAGAGAATCCCGGCCGCCACCGGCACGCCGATGAAGTTGTAGATGAAGGCGAAGAATAGATTCTGACGGATGTTGCGCATGGTGGCTAGGCTCAACCGGTACGCGCGATGAATTCCGTGCAGGTCGCCATTGAGCAGCACGATCCGCGCGCTGTTCATTGCGATATCGGTGCCCGTGCCCATGGCGATCCCGACATCCGCCTGCGCCAGGGCCGGCGCATCGTTGATGCCATCGCCGGTCATGGCCACGATGTGCCCCGCGTTCTGCAGCTGCTGAATTTGCCTGAATTTGTCCTGCGGGAGCACTTCGGCCCGTATGTCGTCGATTCCAACCTGCCTAGCCACGGCGGCGGCGGTTGCGGCGTTGTCGCCGGTGACCAGGACGAAGTGCAGACCCGCATTGCGCAGCTCGGAAATTGCCGCGGATGCCGTGGGTTTGATCGGATCGGCGACGCTGATCAGTCCCGCCCAGCGGCCATCGATCGCCAGGTACATGACGGTTTCGCCGGCCGCGTGAAATCCCGCGGCGTCCGTCTCGGAGTCGAGGGCATCCACGGCTACCAACCGCAGCATCGCGGAGTTGCCGAATGCGAGCGCTTTGCCGTTGATCCGGCCGCGGACGCCCTTGCCCGCGACGGCCTCGAAATCCCGGACGACGAAGGTGGGCGCGTCCCGTTCCGCGGCATACGCGATGATCGCTTGCGCCAGAGGGTGTTCACTCAATCGCTCGAGAGCGGCGCAATACGCCAGTACATCGGCCGCGGTAAAGGCGGGTGCCGCAACCACGCGCTGTACCTTCGGCCTGCCTTCGGTCAACGTGCCGGTCTTGTCGATGGCGACCGTGTCGACTCTTTCCATGAGTTCCAAAGCTTCCGCATCCTTGATCAAGACTCCCTCTTGCGCGCCGCGGCCGATGCCGACCATGATGGAAATGGGAGTCGCGAGCCCGAGCGCACACGGGCAGGCGACGATGAGCACCGATACGGCTGCCACCAGGGCATGGGCGAACGCGGGGGCAGGACCGACCGACGCCCAGACCATGAACGCCACGGCGGCAACCGCCATGACCGCGGGTACGAACCAGGCAGAGACCCGGTCGGCCAGCTTTTGGATGGGCGCGCGCGTGCGGCTCGCGTCGTTCACCATTTGCACAATTCTGGATAGCAAAGTGTCGGCGCCGATTTTCTCGGCCCGCATCGAGAATGAGCCCAGCTGATTCATGGTTCCAGCCGTCACGCGGCTGCCAGCGGCCTTGTGCGCCGGCGTGGGCTCACCGGTGATCATGGATTCATCGACGGTGGAATGACCGTCGGTGAGCGCGCCGTCGACCGGCACCTTTCCCCCGGGCTTGATACGCAGGAGGTCTCCAATCCGCACCTGGTCCAATGGAATTTCTTCTTCGGTTCCGTTTGGGTTGATCCGCACAGCGATGTCCGGCGCCAGGGCCAGCAAGGACTTGATCGCGGCGTTTGTGCGTGATCGTGCCCGCAGTTCCAAGACCTGACCCAGGAGCACCAAGGTGGTAATCACGGCGGCGGATTCAAAGTAGAGTGGTGCGACTCCGTTCACTTTGAACGCCTCCGGCAGCAATCCCGGCCGCGCCACGGCGACGGCGCTGAAAGCATAGGCCGCTCCGGTACCCAGGCCGATCAAGCTGAACATGTTGAGTTCCCAGGTCCTGAACGATACCCATGCGCGTTCGAAGAACGGCCGACCCGCCCACAGAACCACCGGCGTGGCGAGCCCCGCTTGCACGAAGTTGGAGACGCCGTGCCCGATCCAACGACTCACACCGAGGACGGGTAGATTGTCGCCCATGCTCACGATGAGGAGCGGCGCCGTGAGCAGCGCGCTGATCCACAGCCGCTGCGTCATATCGTCCAGTTCCTCCGTGTCCTCCGGGGCCGATGCGGACAGGGGCTCCAGCGCCATACCGCACTTCGGGCAGAGTCCCGGTCCGGCGCGCCGCATTTCCGGGTGCATGGGGCAGGTATAAAGTCTATCGCTGCCAAAGGACATGAGGGGCTTCCAGGGGCAGGTTGAGATCCGGGTAGGTTGGCACGATGCGTGCGGTATAGTCGCCCGCGGCGCGGGTCGCGGCTACATCGGCAACGTAGAGGCTCATCCGGGCGCCTTCAGACGGCGCGAGACGCGTCATTTGCTGCCGGCATTCCAAGTGCTCGCCCACCGGTTCAGCATACAGTTCGACCTGTACGGCCTGCGGCTCCAACACCCCGAGATCCACCTCGACGGTAAAGTAATGTCGATCCCCGCGGGTGTCGACCTGGATGCGGCCGAAGCGCAGGGTCGGCCAGCCAAGATCCACAGTTTGCCGCCAGGCGCTCATCCGGACGGCCAGAGCGCCGTTATTTTGCGACCGCCGTCGGTAGGAGGCGGCAGCGGGCACATAGCAACGCTCCATATATTCGCGCACGCTGCGATTTGCGGAGCAAATCGGCGTCAGGCCCGCCATGCTCTCGCGCACGCGCGCCACCCAGGCGCGTGGGATGTCATGCCCGTCGCGGGCGTAGAACTCGGGAATGACTTGGCTTTCCAATAACTCGTAGAGTTGCGATGCTTCGATATCGTCCCATGCCGGATCTTCGCCGTGCTCCCTGCCATCGCCCAGTGCCCAGCCAACGCTCGGCGCGTAGGCCTCGGCCCACCAGCCATCGAGCTCCGATAAGTTGAGCCCGCCGTTGACCAGGACCTTCATGCCGCTGGTGCCGCACGCTTCCCAAGGCCGCCGCGGCGTGTTGATCCATACATCGACTCCCTCGACCAGCCGCTCGGTCAGTAGCATGTCGTAGTCGCTCAAGAAAATCGCATGCGGCCTCACGTCGGGGCGGCGGACGAATTGCACCCAGTCACGAATCATCGCCTGGCCGGCAAGGTCAGCCGGATGAGCCTTGCCGGCGAGAATGAGTTGAACCGGCCGCCGCGGGTTGGTTAGCAAGCGAGCCAATCGTTCCGGATCGCGCAATAATAGATTCGGCCGCTTGTAAGTTGCGAACCGGCGCGCGAAGCCCAGCGTGAGTACTTCTGGATTGAATAGGTGCTTCGCAGCTTCGATCTCACCGGCGTTGCCACCTGAAGCGGCAAGTTGCGCCGACAACCGCTCGCGGGCGTAATCGATGAGCGAGTTGCGCGCGGATGTTCGACATCGCCAGATGTCGGAGTCGGCCGCACGCCGAATCGGCTCTCCTACGGATTCCAAGGATCCGAGCCATCGATCCTTGCCGCAATAGCCGGTCCATAGCTCGTCCGCGGCCGGACTGTCCCAGCTCGGGGTGTGAACGCCATTGGTTACGTGGCCGATCGGGACCTCGATCGCCGGCCGGCGCGGGAACAGCGGCAAGAACAGGTGTCGGCTGACTTCGCCGTGAAGCCGGCTGACACCATTGACGGCGGCGCAGCCGCGTACGGCCAGATAGGCCATGTTGAAGGGCTCTGAATCGTCGCTCGCGTTCTCGCGCCCCAGCGCGAGCAGTTCGCGCATTGAGATATGCAATGCCTCGCCGGCGTAGTGCGCGAGGTACTGCTCCACCAGTTGAGGCGCGAAGCGGTCGAACCCCGCGGGCACCGCGGTGTGCGTGGTGAAGATGTTGCCGGCACGGGTGGCGGTCAGTGCGGCGTCGAATGATACCCCGGTGGCTTGCATGAATGCGCGCGCCCGGTCCAGGATGGCGAAGGCGGCATGTCCTTCGTTGAGATGACACACCTTGGGTTGCAGGTGCAAGGCCTCGAGCACCCGCCAGCCACCGATGCCGAGGACGATTTCCTGCTGCAGGCGAAGCTCGGGTCCACCGCCGTACAGCTCGCTGGTGATGCCGCGGTGCGCCGGGTAGTTGCCGATGTCATTGCTGTCGAGCAGGTACAGGTGCAACCGGCCAACCTTGACCTGCCAGACGCGCAGCCAGAGATCATACCCGGGTAGCCGGATCTCCAGCCTCAGCCAATCGCCCTCCGGGGTGCGCATCGGCGTGACTGGGAGCTGACCCGGGTCGTTGTAGGGATACAGTGCTTGCTGCGCGCCGTCGTGGCCGATGATCTGCCGGAAATAGCCCTGGCTGTACAGCAATCCCACGCCGACGACAGGCACCCCGAGGTCGCTCGCCGCCTTGAGCTGATCGCCGGCCACATTGCCCAAACCACCGGCATAGATGGGCAACGCCTCGCTCAACATGAATTCCATGCTGAAGTAGGCGACTCGGACCGGGTCCGCTTCCGGATGCGCCTTCTCGAACCAGGTTGGCGCCGCCGCCGCATCGATCGACGCACTCGTGAGGCCGTCCAGGTGCTTGCGAAACTGAGCATCTCCGAGCATCCGCGCCAGTCGCTGTTGCGATACGGTACGCACCACCACCCATGGGTTGTGGGTTCTTGCCCATAGCTCGGGATCCATCTGTCTCCATAGCTCATCGGTGCCGTGGTTCCAGCACCAGCGCAGGTCCAACGCGAGCTGTCGCAGCTGCGCGGTTCCCGAGTCGATGTCCGGTGAAGGGGCGTCGGTATTCATGGCATGCACCTAGCACATGGGTTGCGCGGCCGGAAGTAGTAGAACGCGCAAAAAAATCGCCGGGCGCGAGTTCCGAGGAAATCGCGCACGGCGGCATTGTCGCCATGGCCTATTGAATCAGCAGACGGTTCTCCACATTGGCGACGCCGGGCGCCGCCCAGGCGGCTCGCGCGGCCTCGTCGTGTTCCTGCCACGTGTGGACATGCCCCTTCAGAACGACCGTAGAGCTGTTCACGTTCACCTCTATGCCCTTTGCGTCGAGAACTGCATGGCGTTTGAACGCCTCTTCGATCTTTTGCTTCACATCGGTCACTTTGACGGTGGATGCCACTATGACGTCGTTCGTGACGCCTTTGACGCCGATCAGATTGCGCACCGTATTTTCGGCCGACATCCTTTGATACCCCCAGCTCACATTCCCGCTCAGCGTGATCCAACCGTCCTTTACGACCGGTTTGATCTGACTGCCGGCCAACGATACGTTCCAACGCAGCGCATTGGCAGCCGCCTCCGCGATGTCGGTATCGCTGCGCACGCCCGTCAACGGAATCTTGACCTGGACATCGTTCGCGATGGCCCGCACGCCACTCACTCGCTTGGCGATATCCTCGGCGGACCACTTGCCGCCGAAACTGTCGACTTCGCCGGTCAGAGTCACGACTCCATTGTTGACGATGACGCCGATTTTCTTGTCGTCAATGCTCGGGTCCCATTTCAATTCTGCTTCAACGTCGCTCCGAATGTCCGCATCGGTTTTCATACACGTCTCCTTGAATGACCATGCTTGCGCTTGTCCGCGCTCGCTCATCTTAGAGCCACGGCAAGCGTTGTCGATACGTAGTTTCCACGTCGGCATTTCGACAAATGCTGTGCTGCGAGATCGTTGCAAACGCGCATACTAGCTCGAGTGAAGGGTCGGCCGAGGAGCTGAATGATGACGAAACAAGCCGGCATTTGGATCGATCATCGCAGAGCGGTGATCGTCGCGGTCGGTGCCGGCGGAGAGCACACGACCCACATACTTTCAAACGTGGAAAAACACCTGGAGCGCTCCGGGGATTCGCCGTTGAAGGGGCCCTACGAAGCACGCCAGGTGCCGCGCGACGACAGGCGTCAGATGGCGTTGACCGGAGAGCTCAACGCCTACTACGACACCGTGATCGACGCGGTTCGCGATGCCGCAGCGATGCTCATTTTCGGCCCCGGGGAAGCCAAGAGTGAATTCAAGAAGCGGCTCGAAAAGGACAAGCTCGGTGCGCGGATAGCCGCGGTTGAGACTGCCGACAAGATGACCGATCCGCAGATTGCCGCCAAGGTGCGCGAGTATTTCAAGGACTCTCGGTAATCGAATTGCCTGTAGCGGGAGCGGGCCATGCCCTACCTTGCGAATGACGATTTACCATCGGCCGTGCGGCAACACCTGCCGGCCCATGCTCAGGACATCTTCCGTGAAACCTTCAACAATGCCTGGCGGCACTATGGCGTGTCGCAACCTTCGCAGCGCGAAGAGATCGCATTTCGCGTTGCCTGGGCCGCCGTAAAGAAGCTCTACCGGAAATCGGGAGATTCGTGGGTGGAGAAGTAGCCTGTTACAGCCGATTACCGGCTGCCCGGTGCGCCTGCTGCCGCGCCGCTTCGCTCGACATTCCACCACCCGCCGCCGAGCGCGGCGAACAACGCGACCGTATCCTGATAACGCACCGCGACGGCTTGTATATCGGCGATTTTCGCCTGATGGAATTGCGCGTCGGCATTCAATACATCGAGATAGGTGGCCAGTCCCGCTTGGTAATTCGCTTGAATGAGACGCAGAGCCTGCTCGGCGGCGGTGAGCGATTCGTCTTCGGCCAGCAGCGTCTGAGCGTCGTGATCGAGGGCGCGCAAGGAGTCGGCCACTTGCTCGAAGGCGCTCAATACGGTCTGCCGGTACACGGCCATCGCTTGGGCGTAGTTGTCGAGGGCCGCCTTGCGCTTGAACCAAAGAGTTCCGCCTTGGAACAGCGGCGCCGTAGCGTCCGCGCCGACGCTCCAGGCTTTGCCGGTGGCTGGAAACAGCGTGCCGGTTGAATTGGTCTCGGCCCCAAGACCGCCATTCAAAGTCACGCTGGGCAACAGCGCGGCAGTGGCCACACCGATGTTGGCACTGGCCGCATGGGCCACCGCCTCGGCGGCAAGGATGTCCGGACGCTGGCGAACGAGCGCGGACGGCAGGCTGACCGGCAGATCGCCGGGAAATGTGAGATCTCCCAGACCCACGTCGGGCGCCTTCCACTCTGCCGGCACATGGCCGGCGAGCGCGGCGAGCAAGTGTGCGCTTTGCGCGGATTTTTGCTCGAGTTGAGGAATCGTCGCTTCGTAGGATGCGAGCTGGCTGCGCAGACTCAGAACGGTGGAGTAGGTCACGGTACCCGCTTGAGCCTGTACTTCCGCGAGATGAACCTGCTGCGCTTGGAGCTCGATCAGCCGCTTGGTGGCGTCGACTTCGGCCCGATAAGCGGCTCGCGCGATGACCGTGTTGGCGATATTGGCGGCGAGTGCGAGATGCGCCGCCCGCTCGTTGGCGTGGGCCAAATCGACTTCGGCGTGCAACCCCTCGATCAGGCGCCGCAGGCCGCCGAAGAGATCCAGGGCGTAGGTGACCGACGTTGACAATGTGAACAAATTGAACACGCTGCCCGGAAGATTCTCCCCGATATTGGCGGGCGCATATCGTTCGCGCGTCGCTCCAGCATTCGCATCGACCGCGGGATAAAAGATTCCGTAGCCGCTGCGCAGACTGTCCTGGCTGGCCCGAAGGCTCGCCTCCGCGGCGTCGAGGCCGGGATTGTTCGCGACCGCCTCGGCGATGACCGCATCGAGCTTCGTGGATTGAAACAGCCGCCACCAGTCCGCCGCAAGGACACCGCCCGGTTGAAATTGCTGCGCCCTGCCGTCCACGGCAGCGGTGGCGGCGGGATCGGTCGCATGCGTGTAATGAGTCACCGCCGGGGCATCGGGATTGTGAAAGCTGGGGCCTACCGCACAGGCCGACACAACGCACGAGAAGGCAGCGCAAATTGCGCGCATGCGCCTCGATGCATGCGCCGCACGCGGCTGCGGGGCGGCGGCTCGCGGCTCAATTGGCGCTGACATAAACATCCACCAATTGTCCTGGATAGAGGTTGAGATTCTTGGCGCGCGCGAATCGGAAGATGATGGGCAGCACTCGCAAGTCAACCCTTTCCTGCCGCCCGTCGGAGAGTTCGATCTTGGGTGAGACATAGGGCTGAATGCGGGTAAAGGTCAGCGGCAGATGTGTATCGGTTCCGCGGATGAACATCTCGGCGCTCATCTTGGAAGGATCGGTGAGACGGTGAATCAATATCTCGTCCACGTAGACCCGCACTTGCAGATTGTCATCGGGACTGCTCATGACGATGAGCGGATTCATGCCCCCGGTGTAGGAGTCGTAAGCCCCCTGAGGTGATACATAGCTGCCGACTGCAGCCTGGATGGAGCGCACGACGCCGTCCGTAGGGGCCCGAATGGAATATTTGCCGAGCAATGCCGCGGATGCCGCATACGCTTTCGATAGCGCGGCGTATTGTTTCTCTTGATTGCGTATGTCGTACACCCAGGCCCCCGCCTTGGTCAGTCTGTACTGCTTCTCGATGACCTCCAGGTTCGTCGCCGCAATTTTCTCCGCGTTTCGTGCATTGTCGAGAGTATCGCGGCTGACCGATTTCGGGTCTATGGAGTAGGACTGCTCTTGTTTGGCGAGCTGGTCCTGGGCATTTTTGAGATTCGCGCGGGCGTTCTCGACCTGGGCCTCGGCCACAGCCAGGTTCTCATGCCGCGGTTCAGCCTTGAGCTCATCGAGCATGGCGCGAGCCGCCTCGGCCTGCGATTGCTGCTGCTCAGCCGTGGCCCGTTGCACGGAATCATCGATCGTGAGCAGCAAATCACCCTTATGGACCTTGGCCCCTTCCGCGACCAACACTTGCGTGATGGGTCCGGTGACTTCCGGGTAGATATTGATGTTCTCGCCCTGGGCTTGCACGCTTTCGATGATTCCGTTGGCATAGATCCCTTTTGTGTAGGGGTTCGCGGCCGGATTGAACGCGGGCGGCAGCACTTTCGGCTGCTGGCCGGCGATGAACGCGCTGAGAAGCGCGACCACCAGGCCGATGCCTGACACCATGAATATGACTTTACTGCGCATTTAATTTCTCCCGGTCGATCCCCATCATCTTCCCGTCCTCCATTCTCACGATGCGATCCGCGAACTCGTAGATCCGGCTGTCGTGGGTGACGATGACGATGCAGCGTTGGTCGGAAAGAATGTGGTCGCGCACGAATTTGACGATGTTTCGTCCGGTATCGCCATCAAGCGATGCCGTGGGTTCGTCCAGGATCAAGATATCCGGACGGCTGACGATGGCCCTTGCGATGGCGACGCGTTGCTGCTCCCCACCGCTGAGTTTCACCGGCGGCAATTGCGCCCGCTCCTTCAAGCCGACGATTTCTAGATCCATTTCCGCCTCCTTGAGCGCGTCGTCCCAATTGCGCTTCTGCAGGATGAGCGGAATTGCCACGTTTTCGGCGGTCGTGAGGCGCGGGAAGAGATGAAAATCCTGAAAAACGAAGCCGATCTTGTGCAGGCGGAATTCGGCGAGCGCGTCGTTGCTCAGCCTCCAGATCTCGGAACCTTCTATCTTCACCGTGCCGCTGTTGGGGCGCAGGATCCCCGAGATCATGCTGAGCATGGTCGTCTTGCCGCTCCCCGATGGCCCGACCACATAGAGAATCTCGCCGAGATAGGCGTCGAAGCTCACGTCCTTTACGGCGTGAGTCTTGGCCTGACCTTCTCCGAACCATTTATTGAGTCCCACGGCCTCGATAGCGATCGTCGCCATGGCCTAGCCCCGGAAGATGTCGAAAGGTTCGATTCGCAAAACTTTGCGAACGCCGACGTAGCTGGAGATCGCGGCGATCACCACCACCATGCAGAACGCCAGAACGAGGTTTCCAATTGTGACGATGGCCGCGTAGTCGGGCAGATATAGGCGCGCCAACCAGATGATGAGCGCGCACAGCCCGACCCCGATACCGTAGCCAGTCAAACAAACGAACGCGGCTTGAAACAGAATCATGCAAATGAGCTCGCGGCCCTTGGCCCCGATCGCCTTCAACGCACCGAACTTCTCGAGGTTCTCGATCACGAAGGTGTAAAAAGTCTGCCCGGATATGGACAAGCCGATGATGAAGCTGATCACCGTCATGATCAGCATGTTGGTGCCGATGCCCGTCTGATATTTATAGAAGTTGGAGATCTTCCGTATGAACTCCTCCTTCGTGAGGGCGAGATACCCGGCCGCGTTGACCTGCTGCTTGATCAACGCCACGTCGGCCGGCGATTTTGGCTCGACAAGCAAGTAGGAGATGGTGAAGCGGGTGCTGGGTACGTACTGGAGCGCCCGATTGTAGGTGGTGTAGAGGGTGGGGACGCCGAACAAGCCGCTGGATGCGACGTGGGCGACGCCGACGATCACGCCGCGATGATCGTTGAGCTCGAATTCGGCCCCGACTTTCGGGTTCTCGAGTTTGTAGAACTCAGAATCCTTGACGGCTATGAAGGCGTTTTCGGCGAAAATATCCTCGATGTTGCCCGAGTCCAAGGTAGGCCTGCCGAACAGGCTCGTGTCGTCCAGTCCGATCACGTTGGCGGACTGGTAGGTGCCATCAGATAGCTTGAGCAATGCGGCGCCGGAATAGAGCGGCACGGCGTATTTCACGCCGGGTATGCTTCTGACCTCGTCCAGAACGTAGTCCGGCAGGGGAATGGTGTTGGCCACGGTCTGGATCGCGGGGTCCATGACCCAGATGGATGCGCCGATGTTGATGACGGTTGCGGAGGAACGCGTCAAAATCCCCGCAAACAGCGAGGTCATCTCGATCATCAAGAACACGGCGAAGGTGATGCCTACGAGCAGCGCCGCATACTTCGCCCGGTCATTCACCAGCAGCTTGTAGGCGATGTGCAATATTCCGCGCATCGGTTCCGACCCTCGTTTACGGACGACTCGCAGAATGCGCGGCAACGGCGCGACGAACAATGCGTAATACCCGAAATCCGCGGTGCCGACCCGCAGCCATTGCATTGAGTACCTAGGCAAAACCCGCAGTACGGCGCGGAAACTCCGGGCTACCAGGCAGCGGCGGGAATGATAGAAATGCACCGGTCATCGCGCGATTCGGGCTCGGGTCGCGCGGCGTGACGAACAAATCTATCGGGGGTTTCTTTATGTACAGCAAGATCCTGGTTCCGGTCGACGGCAGCGATACATCGACGGCGGGACTCATCGAGGCAATCAAGATCGCCAAGGCCCAGGGCAGTGCGCTGCGCCTGGTTCACATCGTCAACGAGTTCATTCTCGACTACACCTACAGTCCCGGTGTCTACGCGAACAACCTGATCGAGTCGCTTCGCAAGGCCGGTCGAACAACCTTGGATATTGCCGAGGCACTCGTGCAACGCAGCGGCATCACACCCGAGTGCGTCCTGATCGAGTCGATCGGCGGCGCGGCTGCGGATTTGATTCTCGCGCAGGCCAAGGAATGGCACGCGGATCTGATCGTCATGGGGACACACGGCCGGCGCGGACTCGCGAGGCTCGCCCTGGGAAGCGACGCCGAACAGGTGGTGCGCGCCACCGCCGTCCCGGTGATGCTGGTCCGAGGCACGCCGAAACAAGCGAAAGAACCCGCCACCGTCACCACCGTGAGGACGGCTGCCGCTTGATGGCAGGCCCGCCCCCCCCTTGGGGAGCGGGCTCTTATCGACCCCGGCCAGCGGCTCAGGTCGTCGGCAGGCTCAATTTGACAGATGACAGGAGGTCGCGGATCGCCAGGGCGCCTTTCTCGCAAGCCAAAGACTGCATGGTATCGACCTCGATCGCCTGCGAACGCTCGTCCGCGCCAAGATGCTCTTGACTCCGCAATTGATGCTCGAGGACATCCAAGCCAGCATCGGAAGGATCGACGCCAGCTCCCGTTCTTTGTCGTAACCGTTCGGCGAGAGTGGTCGAATCCGCCTCACAGGACAGGATGATGAGTTCAACCCCCTGGCGCGCGGCCAAATCCCGAAACAGGCGGCGATCGTCCATCCTGAGGAATGCCGCGTCCACGATGGTATTCATGCCGCCCTCCAGACAGCTTTCCGCGCATTCGAGCAGATGAGCATAGGTGCGGTGATTCATTGGCGGCGCATAGAGACCTTCGTCGAATCCGGCCCCGCCGACACCGGACATCGAGGCGGTACCATCCAGGCGTTTGCGCTCGACATCGGATCGTATGCGGACCGCCCCCAGCAAGGGTGCCAGGCGTTCGCTCAACCATGATTTTCCCGAGCCCGAGAGGCCGTGCATGATGAACAGCGCCGGCGTAGGCTGGGTCGCGAACTCTGCCGCCGCCTTCACCCGCTTGCGCAGCCGGTCCCGGAACTCGCGCCGCTTCTCGGCATCGCCTTCGACTGCCAGACTGTCCACCATCGCCCGCACCAGGGCGCGATACACCGAATAGAAGGGCAGATGGCGAACGCCATCATAGTCGCCGGTGCGCTCGAGATAGGCGTTCAGGAACGCGGACGCCAAGTCCTTGCGGCCGTGGGCCGTCAGATCCATCACCAGGAAGGCGACGTCGTTCATCACGTCGATCCAGCGCAACTTCGGATCGAAATCCAAGCAATCGAAGGGGAGCAACTGTCCCTCCCATCTGGCGATGTTGCGTGCATGCAGATCGCCGTGACATTCGCGGATGGCACCGTGCAGTTCGCGCATGCGCAATTGCGGCAGGCTGTCGTGCAAATAGTCATGAGTCCAGTCGATGAGGTGTCCCAGCTCCGGAAGCATGGTGACGCCGTCAACGTGACAGAGCAGGGTTGCCAGATTGCCGAGCACGGCGTCGTGCAACTGCGCCGTATGGGGGAAATTCGCGTCGAAGGCCGCTGCTGCCGCGTCTTCGTGAAATCGGGCCATTCGCAGGCCTAGGTCGGCCAACTCCCGCGGATCGACGTCATGGTGATCGAGCAGCGCCGACAGTTCCTGGGAGGCGTCGAATTGCCTCATGCGCACCGCATATTCCGCGATTACGCCTTCGCCATCCACACTCAAGCCGCCCGGTTCCCGCGTAATGGGAACCACGTCCAGATACAGGGCGGGCGACAGCCGCCGATTGAGGCGCAATTCCTCCTCGCAAAGGTGATGACGCTTGGCCAAAGTGGATGCGTCGATGAATGCGAACCGGACGTTCTTTTTGATTTTGTATGCATAAAGGCCGGTCAACACCACCCACGAAATGTTCGTTTCGCACACGCGCAGCCGATTCACGGGATGGTGATATACGCAAGGCGTCAGCATATCTTCAATGGTGAATTCCGAGGATACGACGCAAGTCGGACGCTCTATCGCTGTATTGGTAGCCATCTTGAACCCCGCTTCGGTGCTTTAACGTGCCCGCATCGTACTCAGAGTCAGGCGGGCTCCACCATTCGAGGAACTCCTGATCCGCTAGGGGGTATCCGGGGAATTGCGCCCGGATCTCAATGAAGATGGCCGAGCGGCGGCGAATCGTCGGCGGCATGCTCGATGGGCCGCTGGCTTTCGACAACGCAATCTCGAGCGAAGCCGCCCGCAGCAAGGGCATCGCCAGCGCTGTGGCCGGCCAGGTCGACATTCTGGTGGTGCCGGACCTGGAAGCGGGCAACATGCTGGTCAAGCAACTCACGTATCTCGCCGGCGCGCAAGCAGCCGGCATCGTACTGGGCGCCCGGCTGCCGATCATACTCACGAGCCGGGCGGACGGGGATACGGCACGGCTCGCCTCGTGCGCACTCGCGCAACTCTGGGCGCGCCGACGGAGTTGAGCCATCGTTTGCGCCCTCCCCGACGCTGCGGCTTAAGGCCCGCCAGCACTAAATTCCGAGCAGCGCCGCCAACTGCCGATCGTGACCGTAAATGTCATCGAAGAACTGGACGGGCCCCGCTTCCGTTGCCATCACCGTGCCGTAGAGGATCATCACCTGGATCGGTTCGATGAGATCGACGTGAAAGGTCGTTGTGCCGTGCATGGCCGCCTCGATACGCGAGGTGTCCCAGGAACCCGGGGCGTTCTTCAGAACATATGCTGCGAGTGCGACCGGATCGGCCACGCGGATGCAGCCATGGCTGAAAGTGCGCCGCGATGCTAAGAACAATTGATGCGCGGGCGTCGAATGCATGTACACGTTATGCGCATTCGGAAACAAGAACTTGATGAGTCCGAGCGCATTGTCCTCTCCCGGCTTTTGTCGCGCACGTAGCCGGCCGGCGGCGAGTTGGGCGACCGCCTCGTCCGAAGGGGCAATGATCGCCCCGTCATCGCCCTCACCCCGAACGAGTTCCATGTGATTCCGTTGTAGGTAGTCGGGGTGGCGCCGAAGTCCCGGCAGGACTTCGTGCAGGGTGATGCTCCGCGGAATATCCCAGTAGGGTCTGAAAACGACGCGCTTCAATTCTCCCAAGAACACCGGCGTGCGCTTGCTAGCGTAGGCCTGCCCCACAATGACCGGAATCTGCAAGAGGCTCGCGGCCCGATCGGTCATGGTATTGAATGCGAACAGTTCAAATTCCGGGATATTGACGATGATCGGAGGGGAGCTGAACGCCGGGATCCATCGCCAGCGCTCCAGCGTGAGTTCGATTTGCCGCACGCGCGCGGCGAGGGGAGTCGTGAGCGCCACCCAGGTGGCGCCGTCTAGATTGCCGGTGATGGCAAGACCATGCCTCGACTGATAGCGCTTGAGGGCGTCGCTCATTCCGGCGTCGATCGAATCGTCCGATGCAACGTCAACGGCGGCCGCCAGGTCGCCTTCCGCGGCCAGTAATCTTCGCAGCCCCTGAGCACCGGCGTAAGGCTCGCCGCGGTGCAGCGTCTTGGTGCCGGTGGCGACAAGACTTGTCAGAGAAGGATCGGCGGCGAGCTCGCGGTAGCGCGCAAGTGCGCGCTTCAGAAGCGCGTAATGGTAGAAGTGCGGTTCCGCCTGCGACACAGAGTCGGCGACGCTGACACTGGTCGCGAGGCCCATAACGGCGGTTGGGACGTCAAGATCATGCCGCGAATCGGGCAGCTCAAATCCCACAGTGCGCGGATCGATCCGTCCGTAGTGTAGATGGCTGATCAGGCGCGCGGCAGCCTCCGTCAGCCACACATCAAGCTGCGCATAGCCTGCCTGTTTTGTTGGCTGCGCGGAAGCGCCCCTCACCGCGTCGAACTGTGCGTCCCCATAGTCGAGCGCGCGCAAGCCCAGGACATCCGCGGAATGCACGAGGGCGAGCAATTCACGCGCCTGGGGCGTGAAACCGTCACCCGTGCTCCACAGCAACCTTCCTGTCGTTGAGTAAATCGAACGCACCAGGGAGTTCTCATCGGGCAGTGAGCGTCCCGCGAGGGGCTGCTGCAGTGAACCGGCGAGATCCAAGGGAGTCGGTACTTGCGTGGTGACGTTCGCAGCCATCCCCGCGTTTCCGATGCAGCAGAGGACAACGGGGAGGATGCCCCTCACGTGGCTCCCACACACGGGAGGAGATTCTGATTCATTGGCACAGACTAACCAGACTGCGGTCTTTGTGAATACGGGCTTTCCGCGGAGCCATTAGGTACCCGCCACTGGAGTCCAGGCTTTGCCGTGGTCAATGCTTATTTATCGGACGATGAGGTTGCCGCGCTCGGTCACGGTCCCAGGTACTCGACGTGCACGTAGGTTCCCAGCCGTACGTTGTAGGCCAGATACCAACCCACGTGGTCGGGATCGTCGTAGATGACGATGTCGTCGCTGTCCCACAGCCAGTCGTTACAGTAGGCGAAGTCGAAGGCCGCGACCGAGAAGAAAAAACCGCCGATTCCAAACCGGGCGCGATCGCCGCCCGCCAGCCGCCAAACATGGTGCGGGCCTATGGCCCCGGTAAAATGTCCATGCTCCCACGGATGATCGAGGTGGTAGTGCGGGTCGTTGCGGCCTGTGTCATGGCCCACCCATTGGTCGTGGTCGGCATGCACATGGGGCGCGGTGGGGTGTCCCGCCTCGTCGTGCGCGTTGGACGGTATGCGCGGCTGCGCACGCATCGGCATCGGGCCATGCGCCGGGATATGGCCGCCGCCGACACTGTGCGTCGGTGCGCCGTGGGCGCCGCCGCCAGAGGGGCGCTGCGCATAGGCGCCGGCAGACAACACCAACACCGTTCCGCACAGTCCAAGAAGAATTTTCACGGTGGCACCTGCTATCGATTATAGGTTACTGTGATGCGTCTCAAAATTATACATTGCATCGCTCGCGCCAGGCATCGGCCGCTTGAAACGGGAGCAATTCTACCGAGACATCGCCGTCCAGTTCGTCCGGGCGCGGCCGATAAACTCATGTGCGCTCCCATTCTATTACCGCGATGCACCAATGCCAAGTTCAGCGGTATGCGTTGCACCTCGAGAAATGCGTTCCATGAGCAAGACCACCCGGATCGTGCGGGCAAATCCTATGTCCACCTCGTATGTCACGCTCGCACAGGGGCTCGTCGGCGGCCGTGGTCAAATCACCCGCGACATCGCAACGGGCGGAGAGTCGGTGATATAGGCGTCGAACGCCATGGCGACGGTGCGCATCAAGAGTCGCCCGATCGAGGTGAGCGCGATGTGCTTTCGGCAGACTTCGACCAGTCCATCGGCCTGCAGCCCGACCAGACGCTGCCGCTCCTTGGCGAAGTATGCGTCGAAAACGATATCGTACCGCGCCTCGAGCGCGGGTATCCCGACGTAACCCTGGCACATGATCGAGTCGATGACGTCTTTGCGGATGCGGTCGTCACGAGTCGTGATCCTCCCCCGGGCCGAGGGCAGCGCACCGTGCGCTACCGCGGCCTGATAGTCCTTCAGCGACTTGTGATTCTGCACGTACAGATCGCCGACATGGCCGATGGCACTGACTCCAAACGCCACGAGGTCCCGATCCGCGTGGGTCGTGTACCCCTGAAAGCTGCGGTGCAGGGTGCCGTTTCGGCGCGCCAGCGCGAGCGAATCGCCGGGGAGGGCGAAATGATCCATCCCGATGTATTCGTATCCCACCGCGCTCAGCTTGCCCACGGCGAGTTGCAGCAGCTGCAACCGCTCCTCTGCATTCGGCAGTTCCTTGCCGCGAATTTGGCGTTGCGCTTTGAACATGCGCGGCAGGTGGGCGTATCCATAGACGGCCAGGCGGTCCGGGCGCATGGCGATGACGCGGTCCAGGGTCGTCGAGAAGGACGCAACAGTTTGTAGTGGCAAGCCGTAGATAAGGTCAAAATTGATGGAGCGAAATCCAAGATTGCGGGCTGCTTCGTACACGCTCGCCACCGTTGCCTCGGGCTGGATTCGGTTGACCGCTCTTTGCACGTTCTCATCGAAATCCTGCACGCCCAGGCTGATGCGGTTGAGTCCCAGCTCCGCCAGGAGCTGGAGCATGCCGCGATCGATGCCCCGGGGATCGATTTCGATCGAGTAATCGCGGTCCTCGGCACCGGTCAAGCCGAATTCCCGATCGAGCCTCCCCACGATCTCCACCAGCCGCTTTTGCGGCAGGTAAGTGGGGGTGCCTCCGCCGAAATGCACCTGATCGATGCCGGCGCCGCGATCGAAGTACCGGCCGCGCAGCGAGATCTCGTCCAATAAATGCCCAAC
>JBARBX010000636.1:0-3778 GCA_049793535.1 Steroidobacteraceae bacterium
GCAATACCCCTAAGTATCTGTTCGGCGAGAGCTACGGCACGCCGCGCTCCGCGGTGCTGGTCAATCAGCTCGAGGCGGACCGCTCGATCGATTTCAACGGCGTGATCCTGCTGTCGCAAATTCTCAACTTCGATTTGAGTCCGGATCGTCCGACGGGCAATCCCGGGGTCGATCTGCCGTATCAGACGGTGCTGCCGACCTACGCGGCAACCGCCTGGTATCACCACAAGCTGCCGGGGGACCACAAGAGTCTCGAAGCCTTGCTCGCGGAGGTCGAACAATTCGCCATGGGCGACTATGCCCGCGCGCTCGCCGCTGGATCGGACCTCGGCGCCCAGGAACGCTCCGCAATCGCGGAGAAGCTTCACCAGTACACCGGTCTTCCCGTCGAGTACATCTTGAAGGCGGACCTGCGCATCGACGGCGGCGAATTCCGCCAGAACTTGCGCGGCGATGACGACACGACCACGGGCCGGCTCGATTCGCGCTTTTCCGGTCCGGACATCGACCCCTTGAGCCAGCGCGCCGACTACGATCCGCAGGCCTCGGCGCTCGGATCGGCGTATGTCTCCGCCTTCAACGAGTACGTGCGCAAGGATTTGCACTACGGCGAGGGCAAGATATTCAAGCCCAGCATCGCGACTTTCAGAACTTGGAACTTCCAGCACCAGCTACCGGGGCAGACCCAACCGGGGACCTCGCGCCAGGGGTCCAACGTCATGCCGGATCTTGCCAATGCCATGAAGATAAACCCGAACCTGAAAGTTCAATTGAACGCGGGGTACTTCGATCTCGCAACGCCGTTCTACCAGGGTGTGTACGAAATGCACCACCTGCCGATTCCGGCGAAGCTGCAAGGCAACATCGAGTTCAAGTTCTACGATTCGGGACACATGGTGTACGCCAAGGACGACTCGCTCAAGGCATTGCACGAGAATGTCGCGGGCTTCATTCGCCGCACCGGCAATCTCAGCAACTGAATCACACCAGCACCCGCTCGATGCCTCCCGCGTTCGCGAGCTGCACGTACCGCGGCAGCCAATCCGCGCCCAGCAGATTCTTGGCGATCTCGACCACGATGTAGTCGGCGTCCGTTTCCGTATCGTCGTTGAAGCGCTTCAATCCCTGCAGGCAGGAGGGACAGGACGTGAGTATCTTCACTTCGCCGCGATGCCCGGCCGCGCGGATCTGATCCACCCCGACGCGCATCTCCTCTTCCTTGCGAAAGCGCACCTGGGTGGATATGTCGGGCCGGGTGACCGCGAGCGTGCCGGACTCCCCGCAGCAGCGCTCGTTCTTGCCGATCGAACCGTTCTGCGCGCTGTTCATCAGCGTGTTCACCACGTTGAGGGGATCGTACTTCTTCATCGGCGAGTGACAGGGGTCGTGATACATGTAGCGCACGCCGGTGACGTTCTCGAGCCTGACGCTCTTCTCCATGAGGAATTCGTGGATGTCGATGATTTTGCAGCCGGGGAAAATCTCCTCGAATTTGTAGCCCTGAAGCTGATCGAAGCAGGTCCCGCAGCTCACCACCACGGTTTTGATGTCGAGATAGTTCAATGTATTGGCAACGCGGTGGAACAACACGCGATTGTCCGTGATGATCTTCTCGGCCTTGTCGAACTCGCCCGCGCCGCGTTGCGGATAGCCGCAGCAAAGGTATCCCGGGGGCAGCACGGTCTGAACTCCGACGTGCCACAGCATGGCCTGAGTCGCGAGCCCGACCTGCGAGAACAGGCGCTCCGAACCACAGCCTGGAAAATAAAACACCGCTTCGGATTCGCTGGTGGTTTTCCTGGGGTCGCGGATGATGGGCACGTAATTGCGGTCTTCGATGTCGAGCAAGGCGCGCGCGGTCTTCTTCGGCAGGCCGCCCGGCATGCGCTTGTTGACGAAGTGAATCACCTGCTCCTTGACCGGCGGGCGTCCCTCCGTGGCGGGCGGCCGCTTGGTCTGCGCCCTGGCGAGAGGTTTGAGGACGCGGTTCGCCAAGCGCTGCGCCTTGTAGCCCCACCCGATCAATGCCAAGCGGGTCAGCTTGATGGTCTCCGGATTGGTGGCGTTCAAGAAGAACATGGACGCGGCCGTCCCCGCATTGAAGCGCTTCTTCCCCATGCGGCGCAGCAGGTCGCGCAGGCCCATGGAGACATCGCCGAAGTCGATGTCGACGGGGCAGGGCGACTCGCATTTGTGGCAGACCGTACAGTGATCGGCCACGTCGGACAACTCGTCCCAATGCCGGACCGAAACGCCGCGGCGCGTCTGTTCTTCGTACAGAAAGGCTTCGATCAAGACCGACGTCGCCAGAATCTTGTCGCGAGGCGAATACAGCAAGTTGGCGCGCGGCACATGGGTTGCGCAAACCGGCTTGCACTTGCCGCAGCGCAGGCAATCCTTGATGGCATCGGAGATCGTGCTGATATCGGATTGCTGCATGATCAGCGATTCGTGCCCGAGCAGCGCGAAGCTCGGTGTGTAGGCCCGGCGAAGATCGCCGTCAGGCATCAATTTGTGCAGGTTGAAGCGGCCCTGCGGGTCGACCTGCTGCTTGTAAGCACGGAAGGCGGCGAGCTCGGCTTCTGTCAGAAACTCGAGCTTGGTGATGCCGATGCCGTGCTCGCCGGAAATCACGCCGTTGAGATCGCGGGCGATCTCCATGATCCGCGCCACCGTGTGGTTGGCGGTGTGCAGCATGGCGTAGTCGTCGGAATTCACGGGGATATTGGTGTGCACATTGCCGTCGCCGGCATGCATGTGCAGGGCGACGAAGACCCGGCCGTGCAGCACGCGTTTATGCACCGCGTCGCACTCGGCGAGCACCGAGGCGAATCCCGCACCCGCGAAAATGCGCTCCAAGCTCGCGCGCACCTCGGTCTTCCAGCTTACCCGGATGCTTCGGTCCTGCAACCGGTCGAACACGGTGCCGGTTTCCCCGTGCGGTTCATCCATGGCGCCCAGCAGGTATTGCCAGCGCTCGCGAACGCGCGCCAGCAATTCGCGGGCCTCCGCCCGGCGCCCCGCATCGACATCCGCGGTCTTGCCCGCCTTGATTTCGCCGGAGAAATATTCATCCAGGGCAGCGAGCAGTTCGAGCTTGTTACGGATCGACAATTCGATGTTGATGCGTTCGATGGCATCGGTGTATTCGCCCAGGCGTTCGAGCGGGATGACGACATCCTCGTTGATTTTGAACGCATTGGTGTGCTTGGCTATGGCGGCGGTGCGGGCGCGATCGAGCCAGAACTTGCGGCGCGCCTCGGCGCTCACGGCGATGAAGCCTTCCCCCGAGCGCGCATTGGCGATCCGCACCACCTGTGAGGTTGCGGCGGCGACCATCGCGTCGTCCTCGCCGACGATGTCCCCGAGCAGCACCATCTTCGGCAGGGCGCCGCGCTTCGATTTGGTGCTGTAGCCGACGGCGCGCAGGTAGCGCTCGTCCAGATGTTCCAGGCCGGCAAGAACCGCGCCCTTGGACTTGGCGGTCGATTCGAGGTATTGCGTGATCTCGAGGATGCCCGGAATGGCGTCGCGCGCCTGGCCGAAGAACTCCAGACACACGGTGCGCACATGCGCGGGACTCTTGTGCAGCACCCAGCGGGCCGCCGTGATCAGGCCGTCGCAGCCCTCCTTCTGCACGCCCGGCAATCCGCCCAGGAACTTGTCGGTCACATCCTTGCCGAGCCCCAGCTTGCGGAACGCCGCGCCCTGGATGTCGAGCCGGCGCCTGTGCAGGATCGCGGCCTGATCCGGATGGGCCCGCCCATCCTTCCAAACC
>JBARBX010000637.1:0-6049 GCA_049793535.1 Steroidobacteraceae bacterium
GTAGTACGATATACATACGAGTTCGAGTACACGCTGCCTCCTTAGGGCAAATGAAATTTCTGCCGCTCATATGGTCCGGTATCTGGCGCAAACCCGGACGCACCATCTTGATCTTTCTGCAGGTCAGCGTGGCTTTCGCGCTGTTCGGGGTGCTGCAGGGATTGAAAACCGGCGTCGAACATCTCATCGCCGCGGCGCGCGCCGACCTGCTGCTGGTGCACGGCAGCCTCAGTTTCGCCGATCCCCTGCCGTTGAGCCTGCTCGAGGGGATTAAGTCCATCCCGGGCGTGAAAGCGGTCATTCCTGTGGAATTGTTCGGCGCCACCTACCAGAATCCCACTCAGAAAATGGTCGTCGTCGCGATACGCCCGAACGAAGGCTGGCTTGCGGCGTTCACCTACACCATGGCGCCTGCATACGTCGCGGCATTCCGGAAGTTGCGGACGGGAGCCATCATCAATGCGGGACTGGCGAAAAGGTACGGCTGGAAAATCGGCGATCGCATCCCCCTCAAGTCAACCCTGACGCAAAGGGACGGCTCGACGGACTGGGCGTTCGATGTCGTGGGTACCTTCACCGACAGCGACCTCGGTGGCGGAGGAGACAACCTGCTCATCAACTTTGACTACCTCGATGAAGCGCGCGTGGCGGGCAAGGGCACCGTCAACCATTTCAACGTCGCGGTTTCCGATCCGACACTGGCAGTGACGGTCGGCGATGAGATCGATCGGCGCTTTGCCAATTCCTCGCACGAAACGCGCACCGAATCATTGCGTGAATTGGCGCAGTCCGAGTTGCAGTCGATCGGCGACCTGAATTTTCTGATCCGGGCCATCGTGAGCGCGACGCTCGTTGCCCTGCTGTTCGCGACCGCCACAATGACCATGCAATCGATCCGGGAGCGTACGCCGGAGCTGGCGGTCCTGAAGACCGTAGGATTTACCGATGGCACCGTGTTCTTTTTCGTACTCGCGGAGGCGATGCTGATTTTTATCGCGGCCGGCGCCTGCGGGTTGGCGCTGGCCACGTTGGTATTTCCGTTTGCCTCGAAGATCGTACCCGGGATGTCGATGCCCGCGGTTGTGGTTGTGGTGGGCCTGATTTGTGCCGCGTTGGTGGCCCTGATCAGCTCGACGGTCCCGGCTCTGCTGGCCGCCCGGTTGAAGATCGCCACGGCGCTGGCAATCCGTTAGCACGCTGCATGAACTTCGCCCGCCAAAGTCTCGCCATGCTGCTCGTAAACCTGGCGGGAGTCCGAGAGCGTAAGGCGTCCGTGTTGACGATCATCATCGGCGTCACTTGCGCCGTGGGAGTACTGGTCTCCATGCTGGCCATGGGCACCGGCGCGCGCCGGCAGGAGATGGCCAACGTTCGTGCCGACCGCGTCGTGCTGATCACGTCGGGCAGTCGGGTATTTCAGAGCGACATTTCCAGGGAGGAGGCTGCTGCAGTTCTCGAGCTGCCGGGGATCATGAGGGATTCCCAGGGAGTGCCCATCGTCGTCTTCGAGTCCGAGGTGCCCGTCGAAGGCCGCCGGCGCGGGCTGGGCAAGCGACTCTTTTTTCCGCTGATCGGCACTACGCCCACCGTGACCGAGTACCGGCCCGAGATGCGCTTCACCAGCGGCCGCATGTTTAAAACGGGTCTCCACGAACTCATCGCCGGCAATCCCTGCGCCCGGCAATTCACGGGCTTCGACATCGGCGATCGGCGTCCCATTCACGGCACGGATTGGACCGTCGTCGGCCACTTCGATCTGGGGCAGGAACAGCAATGCTTCGTCTTCGCCGACGTCGACAGCATCATGTCCACATTCAGCCGCAACACCTACAGCTCGGTGTCGGTGAGACTGCAATCTCCGGCAGCCTTCGATCAATTTCGCGATGCCGTCAAGGGCAATCCGGCCTTGCACCTCGAGGCCAAGAGTGAACGCGACGTGCAGGAAGACGGATTCAAGGAGCTCAACGCCATTCTGAACTTCGTCAGCTACTTCGTGGGTACCATCATGGCCGTCGGTGCGACCTTGGGCGCCGTCAATTCGCTGTACGCAATAGTCGACTCGCGGCGCCGCGAGCTCGCCACATTGCGGGCCATCGGCTTCGGTCCGGGCCCAATCGTGGCCTCCATATTGGCCGAGTCCATACTGTGGGCATTGCCCGGCGCGCTGCTGGGTTGCGCCCTGTCGTGGGTATTCTTCAACGGGTTGTCGGCCAGTCCCTTCGGTTACAGTTTCCAGCTCGCAGTGACTCCGTCGCTCTCCGTGCTCGGCGTGCTGTGGGCGTCGGGGATGGGCTTGATGGGCGGACTGCTCCCGGCGCTGCGCGCAGCCCGGGTACCCGTCACAACTGCGCTTCGTGCCATCTGAGCCCGGCGCCCAAATTCGCCGGCCGGGTTATTTGAGTTCAACGATGACCGCGCGTGCGTGTCCGCGCAACAGCACTTCGTTGTGCGCACGGTCGCGGCGGGAGAAGCGTACACCCGCAAATTTGATCTCGGAGTCGGTCTTTTTGCCGTCCGGAGCGACGGATTGCAGGGCGCCGTCGGCTTCGAACACCGCCACCGCATCCTTGTCGTGAAAGTGCATGGGGGTGGGTTCACCCGGCCGCCAGACAGTGTTCCAGACGATGACCCGGTCATTTTCGAAGAGCTTCTTCGCATGCGGCCGCGGGAAGGCCAACGGATAGGCGGTGCTGTTCGGGATGGGCGCGGGTGAATAGTCCTTCAGCTCGATGACCACGATTCGTGCGCCATCCTTGGAGGGAATCGTGCCGCGATGGCCGAAGAGCGCCGTGCCTTTTTGCGACAACGAAACGGCGACGAAGTCATGCTGCGCCGGCGGCAACGCACTGCTCGTATCCCAGACGGTGACTCGATCGTTGTCGATCAGGGGCTCGGCGCCGTGGCTCAACGCGGCGAAATTCAGCGCAAAAACGCACAAAGACAATCTCAGCATGCGGCCGATTGTACATGCATGGCCGGCTTACGCCAGATCGGCGAACCTTCGATAAACCGGGCCCGGGTGCGTTAAGTTTTCCTTAACGATGGGTCAGGTACTGTGTTTGTTGTGCATTGGCTTGCGGAGCAATCTGTTCACCGTTCGATCAATTCAATCAACGGAGAATGCACATGACAAACGAAGCCCTCATCACCCGGTTGGCACAAGCGCTTCTGGCTGTCGCCGCCACGGGTGCTTCTTTGCTCGTTGTCCAGATTGCGCTGTCGGTCTAGCTTAAGATGCCAAGCTTCAACAGCCATGCGGGGTGGGCGCCGGTGTTGCGGACGCTGCGCGCGCGCGCCGCAGCGCTGGCGGCAAAGCTACGGAATCTGGCGCCCTATGCCGCGATAGAGCTGATTCTGCCGGGAGGCTCGCTGGTGGCACTTCTACTCTGGTTTTACCGCCGGCGGAAATCGAGAGGCGCCGGCCGCGCGAATCCAGGCGGCCGCTTTCTCGGCCATCATCAGCGTCGGGCTGTTGGTATTGCCGCTGGTAATCGTCGGCATGGCGCCCGCGTCCACCACCCTCAGGTTCTCGACGCCGCGTAACCTCAGGCGGGCGTCGAGCACCGCCATCGGATCGCCGTCCGCGCCCATCTTGGTGGTGCCCACGGGATGAAAGATCGTCGTTGCGATGTCGCCCGCCAGCCGGGCGAGTTCCTGATCGCTATTGTACTGTGCGCCCGGCTTCCATTCCTCCGGGCTGAACTGCGCCAGCGCCGGCTGGGCCACGATGCGGCGGGTGAGCCGCAACGATTCGACCGCCACCCTGCGATCCGCGTCGGTGCTTAGGTAGTTGGGGGCGATCGCCGGCGCGCTCTCGAATCGGCGTGACTTGATGCGCACGGTACCGCGGCTCGTCGGGTTCAGGTTGCAGACGCATGCCGTGAATGCCGGAAAGGCGTGCAGCGGTTCGCCGAATGCGTCCAGCGACAAGGGCTGCACGTGATATTCGAGGTTCGGCCATAGATGCTCCGTCGAGCTTCGAGTGAAAGCGCCTAGCTGCGAGGGCGCCATGCTCATCGGACCGGTTCGCTTGAAAAGATATTCCAGCGCGATCCCGGCCTTGCCGTACAGGGAGGAGGCGAGAACATTGAGGGTCGGTGCGCCCGCGATCTTGTAGACAGCGCGGATTTGCAGGTGATCCTGCAGGTTGGCCCCGACGCCGGGTGCATCGACGATAACGTCGATGCCGTGTCCACGCAGCAGGTCGGCAGGGCCTATACCTGAGAGTTGCAGGAGTTGAGGCGAGCCGATGCTGCCGGCGCACAGGATGACCTCGCACTCGGCGCGCGCCGTGACCCGCTCACGCCCGTCCCACACCTCAGCGCCTGTGCAGCGGCGGCGCCCGTCGGACTGTGCTTCGATAATGAGGCGGGCGACCTGGGAGTGGGTCCACAGCTTGAAGTTGGTTCGTGCATAGCACGTAGGTCTCAGGAAGGCCTTCGCGGTATTCCAACGTAGGCCGTTTTTCTGGTTGACGGCGAAATAGCCGACCCCCTCGTTGCTGGCACGATTGAAGTCCGCGGTGGGCGGAATCCCCGCCTGCTGGGCGGCGAGTGCGAAGGCGTCGAGAATATTCCAGCGCAGCCGCTGTTTCTCGACCCGCCACTCCCCGCCGGTGGCATGGTACCTGGCAAACTCCGGGTCGTTACCGTCGGCGCCGAGGCAGTGATCTTCGTGTTGCTTAAAGGCGGGCAGTACGTTGTCCCAGCTCCAGCTATCGTCGCCGGTGAGCCGCGCCCAGCCGTCGTAGTCGCGCGGCTGCCCCCGCATGTAGATCATCCCGTTGATGCTGGAGCTGCCGCCGAGCGTCTTGCCGCGAGGGTAGCGAAGGGCGCGGCCGTTGAGGCCGGGATCAGGTTCGGTGTCGTACAGCCAATCGGTGCGCGGATTGCCCATGCAATAGAGATAGCCGACCGGGATGTGGATCCAATGGTAGTTGTCCTTGGAACCCGCCTCGATCAGCAGCACTCGGCGGTTCTTGTCGGCGCTCAAGCGATTGGCGAGCAGCGCGCCCGCCGTGCCGGCGCCGATGATGATGTAGTCGAAGGTTGCTTGGCTCACCGGGCAAATATGCACAATGCGCCGCCGAAATGGCAGGTCTGAAGCCCCGATTGCTTTCCCTCATAACCCTATGTAGACTTACTACTATGGGTAAGAAAGACGGTGATGTGCGCATGTCCCTCCAAACCTTGAAGGTGCTGGAACTGTTTCTGGAGAGTCCCAGCGAGCGGCTGTCGGGTGCCGACGTGCACCTACGTTGCGGCATCGCATCGGGAACTCTGTATCCCATTCTCCTCAGACTCGAATCGGCGGGTTGGTTTGTCAGCCAATGGGAGTCGATTGACCCTTCGAGTGCCGGGCGCCCGCGACGGCGGCTGTATCGGCTGACTTCGACCGGTCTGCGGCGTGCCAGCGAGGTGTTCGCAAGCTTCAACCGAGGAGTTCTCGCATGAGCAATTCGGCGTGGATGGACGGGCTGGGTCAACGGTTGGTTCGGCATGCCGCCCGGCGTGCGCCGGAATCATTGTCGCAACGGCTGGAGGAGGAGTGGCTCGCCGATTGGGAGGCGCGGCACTCGGCGATGTCGCGGCTGCGCTTCGCCATTGGCTGCTGTTGGGCAACACAGGTAATCGTCCTCGAGTTCCGACCCTCGGGTGCTGCGGTGCCCAGCCCAGCCGTCGCAGGGAAGTTGGCCAACGCCTTATCCCAACACGACGCGGGCTACTTCTCGCACCGCTCAGGCACTTTGTTCATCGTGCTGTCATTGCATGCCCTGCTGTTCTACGGGCTGATAACCACGGTCTCACATATTCACGTCAGCGCAGTCGACCCATTGCAGAACCAGCAACTGAAGGAGCCGCTCCCGGAGCGCTTGCCGATTCCAGTCCCGCAGCCGCGGCTGAGCGACGTGACGCTGCAAATACCGCCGCTCGATCCTAGAATCCTCCGCGAACCGGATCCACCCATCGAGAGCAAGACGATTCCAGATCCGCGGCCACCATCGATCCCACCATCACCTCCTCAGGCAGTGAAGCAGGTGCTGGGAGGG
>JBARBX010000638.1:0-6029 GCA_049793535.1 Steroidobacteraceae bacterium
TGGTGGTGTTCGTGCTCCATCGCGGCAGCATGCCGGAGTTTCTGCCCACCGCCGGCGCCGTCAGTCGTCTCATCAACGAGCACACCGGCCTCGAGGTCGCTTCCGTCATCCCCACCAAGCGGATCCCGAAGACCACCAGCGGCAAGGTGCAGCGTCACCTGTTGGAAACGGCCTTGGTCGACGGCGAGTTCGACGCGGAACTCAAGGAGCTTCAGGCACTGCGCGAGTCGCAGGCGGGCGCTGGCGAGGTTTCCGGCAGCGAGCTCGAAACGCGTCTGCAGTCGATTTGCGAAACGGCATTGCCGGGCAAGAGAATCGACGTCAACGACAATTTATTCGACATTGGCGCAAGCTCGCTCAAGCTGATCGAGATTCACGAAAACGTCGACCGCGAATTTCCGGGGCTCATCGATCTGACTGAGCTGTTCGATCACCCGACCATCGCGGAACTCGCGAGACACTTGGAGAGCAAGCTGAGGACTGCGCCGCCGGCCTAGCCGACAACTCTCCGTCCTAGCGCAATCCGCCCGCGGGCCGGCCGTCAATCGGCGCCGTACAGGGGCTTCTTCAACCGCCAGCGGCGATACGACCACAACCAATCGGCAGGCCGATCGAGCACGTCGCTTTCGCTGGCGCGCGCATAGCGCTCGGTCACTGTGTTGGGCGGCGTCGTCTCGCGCCCATCCCACAGCGGCTTCAGTTCCACCGCGTAGTAGCCGCGCCGGACTCGGCGCACCCCCACGTAGAGAACGGGCAGGCGCGTCGCGCGCGCGATTTGCTCGGCGCCGATGTAGAACGCCGTGTCCTGCCGCAGGAATTGTGTCCAGTAACGCTTGTCCGTCGACACCGGCGCCTGGTCGGCGTTCATGGCCACCGCGCGCACGATCCCCCGCCGCTTCAGAAAATCCGTCAACAGCTCCTTCGCCGGCACCAGCCGGGCGCCGAAGCGGGAGCGGATCTTGAGCATCAATCGCTCCGCCCATTGATCATGCAAGGGTTTGTAGGCCGCATCGACCGGATAACCCAATTGCAGTGTGACTCCATGCAGCAGCCACTCCCAATTGCCCAGGTGCGAGGTCACGAACATGAGGGACTGGCCGGCATCCAAGTAGCGGCGGGCGACCTCGAGGTTCTCGATGCGCATGCGCGCACGCATGTCGTCCGGGCTCATCGAGGCCGATTTCAGCACCTCGACCATGACGTCGCAGAAGTTCTTCAGGAATTGCTTGTGGATGAGTTCGCGCTCGACCTCGCTCGAGTCCGGAAAAACCATTTGTAGCTGGTCGCGAATCACCTGGTGCCGATGCCGCACGACATAGAACGCCAGCAGGTACAGGAAGGAAGAGAATGCATACAGCGCCCGCATCGGCAGGCGCGAGATGAATTTGATCATGGGCGCATCAAGTTTACGGCATTCGTGGCCATTTCCCAGCGCCCGGCCGATGCCTAGCGGCGTTCATTGCAGTCGCGTGCGATCGACGCCGCCGCTCAATGTAATCTATTAATTATACAGTGTAACTATATGATATAAATATATATTATTAATCACGGGCGAAGTCATACTGCCTTGAGTAATTGCGATACCATTCTTGCGTCTGCCGATCGGCCGGCAAGTGCTCGGCCAGGTATTTCAACTCCGCCAACATTTTGTCGACCTGCGATGCATTGAGATACAGATCCATGAGCCGCCAGCGGTACGCCAGTTCATCCGGGGCCAGCGCCGAGGCCTGCTCATAAGACTCGATTGCCTTCGACAGCCAATTCGCTTCGAACAAATACAGGTCCCCGAGCGCGGCGTGATTGGCGGCAGCGCGCGGGGCCTCGCTGATCTTTTCTTCCTGCGCCCGGATGGCAGCAGCCAGCGAATACGGGTACGCAGGCATGGGAGGCGTGCTGGCGTGCGCGCCATAAATCGCATACTGCATATTGGGAACATTCAATGCGCGCAATGCACCCAGGAACGGGTTGTCGGAATACTTGACGAAGAAATTGACGCTGTCCTCGAAGCGGTGGAAGTAGGTCCACGACTTCGCCTCGTCCACGTACCAAAGATCGTCCGTTCCACGGCGCAGCACGATGGGCAGATTCGAGTGGTCCGGCCGCGGTACCGCCAGCGCCAGATTGCCGGCGACTATCAATCGATAGGGACCCGCGGCACGAAAGAATTCGGCAATCCTTTGCTGCTGCGCCTCGTCGCGCGGAACGACGGCGCGAAACAGCCGGCTGCCCTCGGTGACCAACGGGAGCCGCGGATCGCCGATGCCCGCCGCGAGGGACGCAAGGTAGCGTTCCACCGACACGCCGGCATCCGCGGACGGAGCAAAGTTCGTCAGTGCCGCCTCCGGCAGCCGACGGATGGCACCCTCGTAGTCGGCCAGCGTCTTGCTGAAGCCGTGAACCAGCGCTCCCCCGCCGCCCGACAGAAAGTCGCTGTTGACCCATTGCGGCCGCGACGGCGGGGCGGCGCCCTCCGCGCCCGCGGGCCCAGTGGCGCCCGTAGCGCGCAGATTGGTCGTGATGATGAGTTCTGAAATGAAATCCTGGGGCACTTCGGAGAGCATGTAGGTCTTCGCCGCCTCCTCGAGACGATGGCAGTAGATATCCGGGATGTCGCCTTCGAGCGCATAGGACACCTCGATTTTCAGCAGGTTCTCCTTCGCGCTGTACAAGTAGAGAATGCCGCGGCCATTGCGCCGCGCGCCGATTCGAAGCTGCGAGAACAGTTCCGCCGCCGTTTGCTCCACGGTCTTCGACGGCGGCAACGACTTGAGCAACACCAGCGCATTTTCAATACCGGACTTCTTCTCGGCGAGTTTCAGGCTCATCGTAAAGGCCCGATCGTAGTCGTGCTGACCGGTCTCGTTGATGAGCAGGTATCGAGGACGCTGCGGCTCACCATACTGCCGCCAGACCCATAGGCCGCCGGCCGCAAGGGCCACACCGACACAGGCCAGAATGGCCCCTCGATACCGGTTAGTAGTCACCGAAGACATCGCTCTTTTTTCCATCGGCGGCGTAGTTCGCGAGGAAAGGATCCAAGGAGTTCGGATTGAGACCGAACACCGAGCGGTCCCGGCCCCCGTTTTTCAATACGACCACCGGAGTATCGTGGGGGCCGAAAAGGCGAAAGATCCCGGCGGCGTGCTGCTCGGCGTCGTTCAAGACGACCGACGGCGCTTCGCCCTCGCCGGGCGAGTACAGTCCCATTTCCAAGCGGTTTCTTCCCGCACTGTCGTAGAAGGAGAGCGCGGGTCCGTTGTCCGCGGTCATCGCGAACTCCGCGCGTACCTTGCCGCCGGCGTCGATGAGCTGGATCCTGTTCGCGGACACGATCTCCGCCCGGCGTGGCATCGGGGCGTAGGCCGGGGCCGTCATGGATCGGCCATGGTCGAGACGGGTGAAAAGGAATGCGCCGACCAGCCCACCGATCAATCCCGCGGCGGCGCCTGCCATGAAGCTGTTTGCCATGATCGATGAACTCCCAGTGGCGGTTGAGTGCTGCGTGTTCCGGTCACCCGCACCATAGCAAATTGCCGCTGCCATGCAGAGTCCGGAGAAATTCCGAGTTAGAATCGGAAACCGCGATGAAGAAGATCACGCCCAGGGAGTTTCGAAACGCCTTCGTGGCAGTCATGAAGGCCGAGCAGGAGGGCCTGCGCACGGCTGCGGGCTTCGAATCCAAATCGTTCACCTACTTCATGCGCACCAACATCTTCCCCAAGTTCGCGCGCAATCTTGGCCTGCTGGCTTGGAACCGGGAGTACTACGCACTCGATGGGATGTTCTACGAGGAGCGCGGCAGGGACCATTCCGGCAAGTACACGACCTATGCCAAATGGATCTCGGTCGCGTTGGAACATGAGACCAAGCCCGCCAACACCCTCGAATCCATCGCCAAGCTGCAGATGTACAACGCCCCGCTCAAGGTATTGATCACCTATGCGGCCGAAGGTATCGAGAGCGATTCTCTACTGCTGAGATATGCGGCGGTCATCGGTGAATCCGACATTTTCAACGACTTCTCTTCCCTGCGGCAACAGCTCGTCATCTTAGGGACGCCGAGAACGCTTCGGGACTGGCGCTTCTATGTGTACGAAAGCGACGGGGTCGTGTTGTTGTTGCCATAGGATGCGCAGAAAGGTCTTGTCCGGCGGCTGTGGCCCACCGGACAAGACGAGATGAGCGGGCGAACTACTCGCTGATCGCCACTCCGCTGAATCCGGCGACACCGATGGGGCTTGAAGTCGCCGCAGGAGTGAGGTCGCCGTAGGCGTCGATGGCGAATACGGCGACATATGCGCTGCCGCCCGTACTGTAGATGACGGCAAGCCACTTCTTATCCGGGGCTACTGTGATGTCCGTCGGTGCGCCCGGCAGGGGTATCGACTTGTAGAACACGCCCCCCTGGCCGTCAGTCAGGAAGATGGAGACCGCGTGACCGGGGGAGTTGCTCGTATACCATACGTTGCCCGGTCCTTTGGCCACCCAGCACGGCGCGTTACTGGGATAGGGCGGGGTCGGTCCGGTGATCGGAAAGACGTCACGACTCTTGTTGACGATGGCAAAGCTTTGGGGACTGTGGGCCGGCGTGAATCCCAGGACATCGTCCCAGAACGCGGCCCCAAGCGGGGTATTGTTGGCTGTACTCGGAAGGGTTACCGGAACACTCGACCCACTGAGCGCATCATCCCACCTGAGCGGCAACTGCAAGAGGGATCCCGAGGTCATGGTGACGGCCGCCCAATCCTTGCCGACCGCGATCTGTGCTGCGGAAGGGTCGGTGAGCGCGACCACCGCGCCGTCCACACTGCCTGAGGGCCAGGCATGACTTTCCGCGCAATTCGCGCCGGCCACGAAAAGATGGTCATCGGTGAGTGCGACTGAATTGGGCTTCGTGCAATTGGGGGCCAAGCCGATCGTTCCATCGATTCGGATGAAGTCGTCGTTCCGTACGATCCGGCTGAGGTTGTTCGAGCCGTTGTTTCCCACGGCGCCGAGATCGCCCTTGAATTGCAGAATGCCGGCCCCGCCCGCCCCGCCCTTGCCTCCCGTCGGCAACATGTCCGCCAGGGACAGAGCAGGCGTTCGCGCCGTGTCGAGCTTGAACACGACGACGTCGTTGGCGTTTGGATCATTCGTGCTGGTCAACACGAACACGCCGCGCTCAGGTTCGCCGGCAGCGGCCGCCGCGGCCGCGAACAATGTAAGTGCCAGCAGGCCGGCAGAGTAACGCATACGGGAATTGTCAAGATTTCGAGAGCTCATCGCGATCTCCTCATTGGAACGACAAAAATGACCTGCACTGTCCGCGACAACGTGATTCGGAATGTGGTGTATTCTTGAACCTGCACCAGCTCACGAGTCCTAGGACCGTCCAGGGGAAAAGCGGCAATTGACGGGTGTGTATTCGCCGTCGGCCGGCCGAAAGTTACGGTGCGGCGCACGACGGCCGAAGAAACATGCAATTTGCAACAACAGCGTAACTTTCTCGCCCGGCGCAGCGAATACCCTCATGGACTCCGGCAGCAACCTGAACGCGCTCATGGCCCGCTACCAGGCGGGTGATTTCGCCGCCGTCACGGCGCTGGTCGAATGCATCGGCCCGCAGCTGCATCGGTACTTCATGGCGCAATCTGTGAGCCGTAGCGATGCCGATGACCTGCTGCAGGAGACTTGGCTGCGCATCCACCGAGTGCGAAACACCTATCGCCCGAGCGAACCCGTCCTGCCCTGGTTCTACGCCATCGCGCGCCGCGTGCGTATCGACCACTACCGCAAGGCGAGCCGCACTACCGCCCACGAGCGCCCACTGGAAGAAGTGTCCGACGCGCCGGCCACGCTGTCGCGGGATGAGGCTCAGGAGGAGGATCTAGAAACGCTTCTGGCATCCCTTTCGGAGAGCCAACGTGAGGTCATTTGGATGATGAAGGTGGCGGGAATGTCGCTCGAGGAAGCCGCATGGGCAACCTCATCGACCGTGGGATCGGTCAAGCAGAAAGTGCATCGCGCCTATAGGAGCCTCAGAGACA
>JBARBX010000639.1:0-3631 GCA_049793535.1 Steroidobacteraceae bacterium
ATTGGGCAGCGCCAGGTAGTCCGCCGCCGTCGCCCGTGTGATGCCCCCGGTCGGGCAAAACAAGACCTCGGGAAACGGGGCGCCCAGTGCTTGCAGCATCGCCAACCCGCCCGCCTGCAGCGCCGGAAACAGCTTGAGCACGGTGAATCCGGCGGCGCGCGCGGAAATCAACTCGGTCGGCGTCATGACGCCCGGCAACAGCGGAAATCTTGCGCCGCGCGAGGCGCTGGCTAATTCCGCAGTCAGACCCGGAGTCACGCCGAACTGCGCGCCCACCCGGTCGGCCGCCGCGAAGTCCGCCGCGCGCGTCAGGGTGCCGACTCCGACGATCGCATCGGGCACGGCCTTGCGCATGGCCTCGACGGCCGCGAGCGCGACCGGCGTGCGCAAGGTGATCTCCAGCACCCGCAAGCCGCCGGCCACCAGGGCGCGGGCGAGCGGCACGGCATGGTCGAGTTCGGTCACGGTGAGCACCGGAATGACCGGCGCAAGTCCTACTATTTCACGAATATTCACAGGCATCCTATGGTGGATCACATCAACGATACGGCGCCGGTCTCTGCATCGCCGGCGGCGCGGCGCAGGCTCGCAAACAGCTCGCGCCCGCAACCGTGTTCGTTGCGCGCGTGATCGAGTCCCGGCAATGCTCGCTGCCGCCAGATGTCCTCCGGAACTTTCGCCTCGAGCACGCCCTTGTGGCAATCGAGCAGGATCACATCGCCGTCGCGCACTTTGCCGAGCGGTCCGCCGCTCAACACTTCGGGGGACACGTGAATGGCGGCCGGCACACTGCCCGACGCTCCGGACATCCGGCCGTCCGTGACCAGCGCCACGTGATGGCCCTTGCTCTGCAGCGAGGCCAGCGAGGGGGTTAGCTGGTGCAGCTCGGGCATCCCGTTGGCGCGCGGTCCCTGAAAGCGCACCACGGCGACGAAATCCCGCGCGAGCTTGCCGGCCTTGAATGCGGCCATGACCTCTTCCTGATCGTTGAACACCAGCGCGGGCGCTTCGATCACGTGATGCTCGTGCTTCATGGCCGAGGTCTTGATGACGGCGCGCCCGAGATTTCCCGACAGAACGGACAATCCACCATGGCTGCTGAACGGCTCCGACACGGGTCGCAGAACGTCGAGATCGCCGCTCGCCGCGGGCGCATCGCGCCAGGCCAGCCGCCCTGCGTCGAGCCATGGCTCCATCGCGTACGCCCCGAGCCCCGGCCCCATGACGGTCATGCACTCGCCGTGCAGAAAACCTCCCTGGAGCAATTCGCGAATCAGGAAGGCCATGCCGCCCGCCACTTGGAAGCGGTTGACGTCGGCGCTGCCGTTCGGATAGATGCGGCTCAACAGCGGCACCACGGCCGACAGATCGCTGAAATCATCCCAGGTCACGGTGATGCCCGCGCAGCGCGCGATGGCCACCAGGTGCAGCGTATGGTTGGTCGAGCCGCCGGTCGCGAGCAGCCCGACGATGGCATTCACCATGGCCGCCTCATCGACGATGTGCGCCAGCGGCCGATACTCCTCGCCCAGTGAGGTGATGCGCGCCGCACGCTGCGCCGCCGCGGCGGTGAACGCGTCGCGCAATTCGGTGTTCGGCGGCACGAAGGCCGCGCCCGGCAGGTGCAGTCCCATGACTTCCATCAGCATCTGGTTGCTGTTGGCCGTGCCGTAGAAGGTGCAGGTGCCCGCGGTATGGTAGCTGCCGGCTTCCGATTCGAGCAGCTCGTCGCGCCCGACCTTGCCTTCGGCATAGAGCTGACGTATTAGCGCCTTCTTCTTGTTCGGCACGCCCGACGGCATCGGCCCGCCCGGTACGAATATCGCCGGCAAGTGTCCGAACGCCAGCGCGCCCATGAGCATGCCGGGGACGATCTTGTCGCAGATGCCGAGACACAGGACCGAATCGAACATGTTGTGCGACAGTGCAACCCCGGTCGCCATCGCGATCACGTCGCGGCTGAACAGCGACAGCTCCATGCCGGGCTGCCCCTGCGTCACCCCGTCGCACATTGCCGGCACGCCGCCGGCAAATTGCGCCACGGCGCCGGCTTCGCGCGCCGCCCGCTTGATGAGCGCCGGATAGCGCTCCAAGGGCTGGTGCGCGGACAGCATGTCGTTGTAAGAGGAGACGATGGCCACATTGGGCCAGCGCATGAGCTTGAGCGCCTCCTTGTCGGACGCATCGGAAGCCGCAAAACCGTGCGCAAGATTGGTGCATGACAAGCCTGCGCGAGCGGAGCCGCGGCGGCTCGCAGCGTCCATGCGCGCCAGGTAATCGGCACGGCCCGGGCGGCTGCGCGCCCGAATCCGTTCCGTCACCTCGCGCACACGCGGATGAACGCTCGGGTGTTCCTTCAGCATGCCTCATTGTGCCACGGGCCGGCGTGCTACGCTTCCGCGATGGACCCTGAATCGCCCACGCAGCGCCACGCCGACATGGAGACTTTGTCGCAGGAGCTCGCCACCCGGATCGCCGCCCTGCTCGGCGCCGCAATCGCCGCGCGCGGCCTCGCGAGCCTGGTCGTCTCGGGCGGCCGTTCGCCGGTGAGACTGTTCGAGATCCTGCGCAGCCAGCCGCTCGATTGGGCGCGCGTCTGCATCGCCCTGGCCGACGAGCGCTGGGTTCCACCTGCGGACGCGGCGAGCAATGAACACCTGGTGCGCAGCACCCTGCTTCAGGATCGCGCGGCCGCCGCGCGCTTTCACGGCCTGAAGAACGGCGCGCCCACGCCGGACCTCGGCGCCGTCTCCGCCTGGGAGACCTTTGCACGGGTGCCGCGCCCGTTCGATGCCGTGATACTGGGGATGGGCGATGACGGACATACGGCGTCCCTCTTCCCGGGGTCGCCGAATTTACCCCGCGCCTTGAATCCGGCCGCCGCCGCCGGGTGCGTGGGCATGTGGTCGCCCGTAGCTCCGCAGCCTCGACTGAGCTTGAATTTGACGGCGCTGCTCGATTCGCGCCGCATCGTGCTGCTGATCAGCGGCGAATCCAAGTGGCGCACGCTCGAGGCCGCACGCGCCGCGGGGCCTGAGAGCGACATGCCGGTCCGCGCGGTGTTGCGTCAGTCGCGCACGCTGCTCGAGGTGATGTGGTCGCCCTGATCTCGGGGCAGCAACACCGGGCTTACCGCGCCGGGCTTACAGGTGCGGCAGCAGGAATCTTAAGGTCCGGCGCAGCGGCTCCGCGGCGCCCCACAGCAGCTGATCGCCGACGGTGAATGCGGATAGATATTCTCCGCCCATGGCGAGCTTGCGCAGGCGGCCGATGGGAATGTTCAATCCGCCGCTGACCGCCGCCGGCGAGAGTTCGCGAATCGAGGACTCGCGCTCGTTCGGCACCACGCGCACCCACGGATTGCCGCCGGCAATCAAGCGTTCGACTTCGGCGAGCGGAACATCCTGCTTGAGCTTGATGGTCAGCGCCTGGGAGTGGCAGCGCATCGCGCCCACCCGCACGCAGATGCCCTCCATCGGAACGGGCCGCGCCTCGGTTCCCAAAATCTTGTTCGCTTCGGCGCCCGCCTTCCATTCCTCGCGGCTCTGGCCGTGGCCCAGGTCCGTGTCGATCCACGGAATCAGGCTCGCCGCGAGCGGCACGCCGAACTGCTCGAGAGGGAACTTCGGGC
>JBARBX010000640.1:0-2993 GCA_049793535.1 Steroidobacteraceae bacterium
GGATGTCATGGACATTCGTTTTGGCTACCAATTGACTTACACGTGCACTCAACCGGTGCCCATGATTCTGATGCTGCACGTGCATCAACGCCGCAGCGCCGATTTGCGGCAGCCGGACCGCCTGACCACGGATCCGGAGGTGTCCCTCGACATCTATGCGGATGCTTTTGGCAATACCTGCTGCCGGATACTCGTCCCGGCCGGAGGCATCCGGCTCAAAGCCGACGCGTTGATCCGCGACACGGGCCTTCCCGACCCCACGTACAACGAAGCCCAGGAGCATCCCGTGGAGACGCTGCCGCACGATGTGTTGCCGTTCCTCCTGGGCAGCCGCTACTGCGAAACGGAGAGGCTCATGGACGAGGCGTGGCGGCTGTTCGGCCATGTCGCGCCCGGGTGGTCGCGGGTACAGGCGGTGTGCGACTTCGTGCACCAATACATCGCGTTCGGCTACGACTTCGCGCGGCCGACCAAGACCGCCGTGGAGGCATACATCGAGCGCCAGGGCGTGTGCCGGGACTATGCGCACGTCGCGATCACGCTGCTGCGCTGTCTCAACATTCCGGCATGCTACTGCAGTGGTTATCTCGGCGATATCGGCGTGCCGGCCACGGATGCCCCCATGGATTTTTCCGGATGGCTCGAGGTCTACATCGGCGGTGCTTGGCACACCTTCGATCCGCGCAACAATCAACGCCGGATCGGTCGGATACTGATCGCCCGGGGGCGCGATGCCGCGGATGTGGCCATCAGCACCGCGTTTGGGCCGAACACGCTGCAGGAATTCCGCGTGTGGACCGACGAAGTTTCGGTGTCAGGACCGTTTGCGGCTCTTGGCTGGCTTGACGGCCGGATGCGCCCTATCGGCCGACTTTGACGGCGCGGGTGTGGACCGGTGCACCGGGCGGCCGCTGCAGGGCATCCGCGAAGGACTGGAGGTGGATCGACCAACCGCCGTGCAGCTAGTGTCGTGAAACGCCGCGGCGGCTGCGAAAGTAGAATGCGAGGCCGACTGCGAGCAGCGTGCTGCAGCCACCGATGACCTTGATCGCAAACAGGGTGCGGCTCGCGCTGTCGGCCGGCGGCACCATGGCCAAACCCAACGCCAGAAGCGTCACCACGAAGCCTGTCCCGGCCACCAGCCAGCACACGAACGGTCCGCCTCGAACGAGGGCGATATTCGCTTCATCGCCGGTTGCACGGCGGCGAAGTATCGGCAGCGCGGCGAACATATAGAGCAGGGGCAGCAAGCTCAAGATTACCGTCATGTCGATCAGCATGAGATACGCTTCATGCACGGCGGAGCCGGAGATCGCCGCGAGCAGTACGGCCGTGGCGAGAACGCCCTGGGTCAGCAGCGCCACGTAGGGGGAACCGGATGACGGGTGAACGGCGCCCAAGGCCTTGGGCAAATAGCGGTCGAGCCCGAACAGGAAGGGCAACCGTGCGGTCCCGGTGACCCAGGCGCCGAGACTGCCGATCTGCGAGAGAGTCACGAGCACGGCGGCCATGACTCCAAACATCGGCAGGCCCGCGCGCACCGCCACCGCCGTGAGCGCCTGGGGGATCCCGCTGATGGTGTTGATCTCTCGCGCGGGAAGCGCCGTCAGCAATGCCGCGGTACCGGCGATGTACAGCACCCCGATGGCAACGCTGGCGATGAGCAGCGCGCGCGTGATCGTGCGTCGCGGATCCTTGATCTCGCCGCCCAGGATCGGCCCGAGCTCGAGACCGGAGTATGCAAGGGCTATGGTCGCGAAGCTCGCGATGGTCGGCATTGATCGGAGATTCGGTAGCAGTGCGGGGCCGTCGATGGGCGTTGCGGCGCCGAATCTATGCCAGGCAAGCACTCCTCCGCAGAGCAAAAGCGCGCCGACCGTCCATGTTGCGACGGCGCCGACATTCTGCAGCCACTTGGCACGCTCGAGTCCGATGACATTGAGCACAGTCGCGAGCCATAGAATGGCGAGACAGAATGTACCGTTGTAGATGGGATTGTCGGCGAGCCTGAGCCACGTGCCTCCATGAACGTAGAGAAATGCACCGGCCCCAAAGATGAGCAGCGAGGGGAAGAAGACCAGATTGGCTATCCAGTAGCTCCAGCCCGCGATGAACGAATGCAGATCGCCAAATGCGGCCTTCGACCAGAGATACACGCCACCCTCGCCCGGCAAACGGGAGCTGAGCTCCAGCACCGTCAAGGCCGCGGGTATCAGGAAAGTGATCAGTCCCAATAGCCATAGCGCGAGGCTGGACGGACCCACTTGCGCCGCCATCGAGAGGTAACGCAGCCCGACGATGGCAGAAACGTTCAGCAGGACGAGGTCGAAAGTACCCAGTGCGCGGTGCAGTTGCGGGCTGCCGTTGACGCCGGCGTCCATGCCGCCGGGTTCCTCGCTAGAGCGAGACGTTGGCACGGGCGGCGAGGCGTAGCAGGGGAGAACGCAACAACAGGGCGATGACGCATGCAGCGCCCATGATCGCGGCCACCGTGGCGAACGCGCCTGAAAATCCGATGGACTCGAGCAGACCCCCGGTGAATCCGGACAAATAGCCGCCCAGCCCCAAGGTCAGCAGGTACCAAGCGCCCATCGCCACCGACGCGAATCCCTGCGGCGCGGCTCTGGACACCATCCCATAGGTGGCGGTCCACGCGACGATCTCACCGACCCCGAGCAGCGACAAGGAGACCAGCGGGATCCACACCGAGGCCTGGGTGTTCGGCGCCGCGCCGCGCGCGGCCAAGTACATCAACAGATGGCCGATCGTCACCATGGCGAGCGCAAAAATGTACTTCTGCACGATGTCGACACGTTGGTTGCGCCTGCCGAGGCGCACCCATAACGTCGCCACCATGGGCGCCAAGACGATCACGACCAACGCATTGATCGAGGTGAACCAGGGCACGGGAATGACGAACGAGCCCACCGCGCGGTTCACATCTTTCTCGATGAACAGCAGCCAGCTTCCAAAGAGCTGGAACCATCCCACGC
>JBARBX010000641.1:0-3339 GCA_049793535.1 Steroidobacteraceae bacterium
ACGATCTGGCAGTGATGGCGGCTGATGAATTTGCTGTCGATCTGCAGGTCGTTGTCGGGGGTGCGGCCGATCACCAGGCGCCCGGGCTTAAGCTCGCGCTCCATGACCGTCTTGCCCTCGCAGGCCAGCAGAATTCGACCCACCGTGTGGCCGGGGTTGGGGTTCGAGGGGATGCTCTGCTCCATATTCGGTATATGCATGCGGTTGGTCCCCGCGCCGAACTCCACCCACTGCAGCTCCTGAATCGCGGCATCGAGATCATCGCCGCTCACCGTATCCTTGTCGTGCCCGAAAGCCGCCATCATGGCGGTGTCGCATAGGGTGTTGACCAGGCGCGGCACGCCGCCCGTATATTTGTAGACCGTGGGATAAGTTTCCTCCGCAAAAATTCGTCGGCCCTGGGAACCGGCAACTTCCAGCCGGTGGTCGATGTACGCCGCCGTCTCGTTTCTGGTGAGCGCGGTTAAATGAAATCGCAGGCGCACGCGCTGCGCGAGCTGCACCAGCTCGGGCGAATTGAGCTTGTCGTTGAGCTCGGGTTGCCCGGCCAGAATGATGCGCAGGGCCTTCTCCTTGGTGGTCTCTATCCCGGACAGCATGCGTATTTCTTCGAGCACCCGATAGCTCAGGTTCTGGGCTTCGTCGACGATGAGCAGAACCTTGCGCCCGCTGTGGTGCTGATCCACCAAGAATTGATTCAAGGTCGCCAGAACCTCCGGCTTCTTCATGTTGAAGGGTGTAAAGCCGAATTGCACCAGGACGGTTTGCAGAAACGCCGTCGGCGACAGTTGGGTCTGGTTGATCTGGGCGACCACGGCATCGGCTTGCAGCTCGCTCAAGAAGGTCTCTATCAGCGTGGTCTTGCCGGCGCCGATTTCGCCGGTGATCACGACGAAGCCGTCGGTGAACCATACCGTCGACTCCATGTACGCCTTGGCGCGCGCATGCTGTTTGCTCAGATACAGGAACTGAGGGTCCGGGCTCAGGCGGAACGGCAGTTCATGCAATTTGAACAGTTCTAGATACATGACTTAAGCCAGCCTACGGGATCGGTCCCTGATCGCGAAATGACTTCTTCAGGCCCATTCGATCAATTTTAATGCATCCGCCAGGGCCGAATTGCGCTCCGTTGGGTGTTTTTTGAGGATGGTACAGTGGCCCAGCTTGCGCCCCGGGCGCGGCTCCTTGCCATAGTCGTGGAACGCGAGGCCATCCAGGCCCAAAAGCCGAGTACGGTCGGGCATTTTCCCGAGGAAATTGATCATGGCCGCGTGCCCCAGGGCGCGCGTGCTTCCGAGCGGCAGGTCGCAGATGGCCCGCAGGTGGTTCTCGAACTGGCTGGTGACGCAACCCTCAATGGTCCAGTGCCCCGAATTGTGGACTCGCGGTGCCATCTCGTTGGCGATCAGCCGGCCCTTGACCACGAAGAACTCGATGGTGAGCACCCCGACGTAGGCGAGCGCATTCATCACGCGCTTCAGGTAGGTTCGGGCCGTGCGCTCGAGCGCGGAATTGACGAACGGGGCGATGCTGTAGTGCAGGATGCCTCCGCCATGGCAGTTGGCGGAGAGGGGATAGGACACAATCTGTCCGGCCGCCGAGCGGACGCCGACGATGGATACTTCGCGCGAGAATTCCTGAAATTTTTCGTAGATCAATCCCGCGCCGCCGATCGCCGACCAGGCGGCGTCGATTCCCCCTGAGTCGCGCAGCACGAACTGGCCTTTCCCGTCATACCCCATGCGCCGCGTTTTCAGGATGCCGGGAAGCCCGATTTTTCGTGCGATTGCCGCCAATTGCTCCCGGCTGTCGACCGCGGCGTGTGCGGCAACCGGAATTCGCAGCTTCGAAAACAGCGCTTTCTCCGACAATCGGTCCTGAGACACTTCGAGCGCCGCCCGGGGTGGACGAACCCGCGTCAGTTTCTCCAGAGGCTCGAGCGCCTTCCCGGAGATGTTTTCCCAATCGAAAGTGACCACATCGCTGCACGCGGCCAGCGCCGCAAGCTGGCCCGCATCCTCGAGCTCGCCGATGAGAGTGGGTGCCACTTGCGCCGCCGGCGCCCCGGCGCTGCGGTCGAGAAACACGCAGCGCAACCCTAAGGGATAGCCGGCCAGCGCCAGCATGCGACCCAATTGACCGGCTCCCACGATGCCGACGCGCGATAACTTCAAGAGCCGCGCGGATCCGGATTCTTAAGCACCGCCGCGGTCTGCGCCTGGCGAAAGGCGTCCAGGGCCGTGCGTATGTCGGCATGTTCGTTCGCGAGAATTGCGGCGGCAAACAGCGCGGCATTCTTCGCGCCGGCGGCACCGATGGCAAAGGTGGCGACGGGTATACCGCTCGGCATCTGAGCGATCGACAGCAATGAATCGATGCCGTTCAGCATTTTGGATTGTATCGGCACGCCGAGTACCGGCACCGAGGTTTTGGCGGCGGTCATGCCGGGGAGGTGGGCGGCGCCGCCCGCGCCCGCAATGATGGCCTTGAGGCCCCGGCCCCGCGCCGCGGCGGCGTACTCGAACAGGAGGTCAGGGGTGCGGTGTGCGGAAACCACACGCACCTCGTGCGCGATGCCGAGCGAATCGAGCACGTCGGCGGCGCATTTCATCGTTTCCCAGTCGGAAGAGGACCCCATGATGATTCCGACCAAGGTTGTCATCGGCTTAGTTTACCAACCTAGCCCAGCAGCCGGCGCAGAAACGCGAATAGCTCCCGTGCGCCGACCGGCGAGCGCTGCTCCAGCCGCTCTCTCTCGGCCTTTTCCAGCAGTTTGACCAGGGTCTCCCGGTCCGCCTGCGGATATTCCCGGAGCAGATCCTCGAGCCCTGAGGCGCCCTCGGACAGCAACCGATCGCGCCAGCGTTCGATCTCCTGGAACTGCCGAATCTCGAGGTCGTGACGTTGCTTACGCTCCGCCAGCTTGGCGAGAACCGGCTCCGGATCGATGTCGCGCATCAGCTTGCCGATATACTGGCGTTGTCGAACCTGCGCTCCATGGGAGGGCAGGCGGCGTAAATCGCGCAGCGCCACGAACAGGCTGTCCGGCAGGTCCAGGGCCTTGATCTCCTGATCGGGAAGGGCCGATAGTTTGATCCCCAGCTCCTGCAAGGAAGCGGCCTCCCGCTTGCGGGCGCTCTTGCTCCGGTGCTCCTCCTCGGTTTCGCCGGAGGTATCGGTTTGCTTCTCGTGCGTCATACCGCCCATGCTATCACCGCCGCCCGGTAGAATCGCCGCTCGGATTCCTCAAAGAGAAGGAGATGTCGATGGCCGTGTCCGGCAATCCCGTTCGCCTCACCCAGGTGGACTTAGAGTCGATCATCGAGCGCGCCCTGGAAG
>JBARBX010000642.1:0-22285 GCA_049793535.1 Steroidobacteraceae bacterium
GACTAGGAAAGTTGCCTGCACGCATTGCGGAAACCATGGGTCGGTGTGGCAAGACCGTCTTAGTCTAGGTCAAAAGCGCGAACTTGAGACCGAATCAAGATACGGACAATTCCTTATGGCGCACCCATGCGGACTCATCGAGTATGGCGCACAGTTGCATTCACAGCGGCCACCCTGCATGGCCATGAGGTCGACGTCATGAAAACCATCTTGGTTCCCGCCAGCGGTACCCAGACCGATGGCTGTGTCTTCGCGACCGCGCTCGCCGTGGCGAGACCGCTGGCCGCGCATTTGAATTTCTATCACTTGCGCCTGTCGGTCTACGAGGCGGCGGTACGCTCGCCCCACGTGCAGTATTGCATGGGGCCGGCATTGGCCGATGCGCTCGATAGCCTGAAGAAGCGCGACCAGAAACTCGCGGCGAGCGCCGTCGAGCACTTCAAGGACTTCTGCGAAGAGAAGGGAGTGACGGTCCAGCGCGCACCGACAGCACTTCCGGTTGTTACCGCGCATTGGATCGAAGAGACCGACGATGCCGAGAAACGTCTGATGCTGCATGCCCGCCACAGCGATCTGATCGTGCTGGGCCGCCAGCACACCAACGATCTCATGCCGTACGAACTCATCGAGTGGCTGCTGCTGAGTTGCGGGCACCCGATATTGATCGCGCCCGACTCGACGGCGATCAGACCGATGAACACCGTGGTGGTGGGCTGGAAAGAAACTCCCGAAGCCGCTCGTGCCGTGGCAGCCGCCATACCGCTGCTCAAGCAGGCCGCGCGAGTCGTCCTGGTCAGCGTCGAAGAAGACAATGCAGCCGATGTCGAGGCCCTCGAAGGGCTCGCACAGCAGCTAAAGTGGCATGGTATCTCCGCCGAAACGCGCTGCATCGGCGGCAAATCGAAGACGGCGTCGACGGAGTTGGCCCAGATCGCCGCCGAGCTGCACGCCGATTTGCTGGTGGTCGGCGGCTATGGCCACAAACCGCTGCGCGAAGCGGTTTTCGGCGGCGTCACGCGCGCGCTGATCGAGCGCGCCGATCTGCCGGTCTTCATGATGCACTGAGACGGGATGATTTACGTCGCGGCCGGCTGCCGGGACCACGGTGACCCCGATTACCCCAATGCCGTAACCGGCAGGCTGACTCGCAGACGAACGCCTCGCGATGCGTGTGGAATGTCGCTGCGAAACACTTCCGGCTTGATGACCATGATGTCGCAAGTCAGTTCATCCAGAATCCGCTCGGCCGTATTGCCGACCAGCAACCGCTTGTAGCCGGAACGGGATATGGCGCCCATCACGACGATGGAACAGCGGCTGCGGCGCGAGGCTTCGGCGATGGCGTCCACAGGCTGGCCCGCGATGAGGTGCTGGCACGCCCGCGCGATCCTCGCCATACGCAGCGCGCGGCTGAAGCGCAATTTCGCCCGACGTTCCCCATCCTCCTGAATGGCTTCCAGGGTCCCCGGGGTGATCCCCTCGGGCAGGGCGCCCATCGGAATGACCGAATAGGCATGCATGGCGTGCAGTCGGCCCTTCAGCGCCGCGCTCAGCATCTTCCCGGTATGCAGGATGTCCTTGTCGAGCTGCAGCGGTTTTGCGTGCGCATGGCTGGGATCGATCGCGGCAAGCACGGCGGCACGGCGATACGGATGGGGATTCTTTACCAGGAGCAGCGGCACCGGGCTCCCGCGCACCAGCTCCCAATCGGTCAAGCGCAGCAGCCACGGCATGCGGTGTCTTCCGGCATGAAGCGACGCGACGATGAGATCCGCCTTGATCGCTTGCGCCCGCCGGACGATGGCCTCATGCGCCGGGTAATCCCACTCCGCCGACACGGTCACCTTGATGCTGTGTAGACGCAGCCGGTCGGCAATCGCTTCGAGTCGGCGCAGCGCCTTCTGGCGCAGATCCTCCTCGAGCGAACGCAATCCCCGTTCGCGCGCCTGGTCGGTGTCGGCATATACGGGTGCCGTCAATCCGTGAAATAGCTCCAACTGGGCGCCAAAGGCGCGGGCGAGCTGTGCTGCCTTGAGAACCGCCGGCAACGGTTTGCCGTCGAGTTTCTTCACGGCAACGAGAATTCGATGGAATGCAGGCATCGCGTTTCCCCTCTTCGAACAGTCGCGAGTGATTATTGAGGAGAAGAGGAGTGGTGGATATCCGTGGAACTACGGTAGGCCGCAGTATTTGCCGAAGCCTGCGGCACGATGCACGCCCCACCCGTCAGCGGTCGTTCGATTCCAGCGTTCTCGAATGCGCCAGGGATGGAGCGGACTGTTCGGGCTCCACGGGCAGCGCGCTTCGCAGCTGGGCCAAAGCCGCGTCCGGATCGTCCGCGAAACGAAACAGGTCGAGATCCTTGCGGTCCATCATGCCATGCCGAACGAGGGCCTCGAAATTGAGGATCTCTTTCCAATAGTCGGGACCATAGAGAATCACCGGAATCGGACGATCGAGCTTGCGGGTCTGTGCCAGCGTCAGGATTTCGGTGAGTTCGTCCAGCGTGCCCAAGCCGCCCGGAAATACCACCAACGCGCGCGCCAGGTAGGAGACCCAGAGCTTGCGCATGAAGAAATAACGAAACTCGAACGACAGCTCGCGCGTCACGTAAGGGTTCGGCCGCTGCTCATGCGGCAGGCTGATGTTGAGTCCGATGGTTCTTCCGCCGGCATCCGCCGCGCCACGATTGGCGGCTTCCATGATGCCCCCGCCGCCGCCCGAACACACAACATAGCGATGGGTATGCGACGACAGACCCTTCGACCAGAGAGTGAGGAGTCGTGCGAGCTCGCGTGCCTCGCGGTAGAAGCGCCCGAGCGGCCCGTCGCTCGTCAGGCGCGCCGAACCGAAGAAGACAATGGTGTCGTGTATGTTCTCACGGCGAAAGCGATGCAGCGGTCCCAAGTATTCCGCCAGAATGCGCACCGGCCGCCCGTCCTCGCTCGTGAGGAAGCCTTCGTCCTCATACTCAAGTTCGGCAGATTTTGGGTTTTTGGGTTGCATGGACTGCTCTATGACAGGCGCTCGAAGTCGATGAATCCGCGATCGACGTCCGTGCGCACCAGTTTGACTCGGCACCGATCGCCCACATCCAGGCCCTGAAATCCTTTGATGACCCTCCCCTCGGCGGTGGGCGCGGAGATCCGGACCCAGGTTCCCTTGCCGGCGGCCCCGGTGACGATTGCGTCGAAGCGCTGGCCGATGCGGGTCGCCAACAACAGCGCCGCCGCCGATTTGCCCACCTGACGCTCCACCTTGGCGGCATTGTCCTCCTGCACCGTGCAATGCGCAGCCAGCGTACGCAGCTCGTCCGGCGTGTACGCGGCCGGCTGCGTGGACAGCGCAGATTTGAGCAAACGCTGGGTCAATAGGTCCGGAAAGCGCCGATTGGGTGCAGTCGAATGAGTGTAGTCGTTCACGGCGAGACCAAAATGCCCCTCAATCGGCTGTCCGGGCATATCGAGCCTGTATTCACCCCTGCCCAGCAGCTTGATCACGCACAGCGACAGGTCGGCAAAGCGCGCCGGATCGGCTCCCCGCTGCCTGCCGAGAAAGGCATTGAGGGCCAAAGCGGAGGGTTCTGCCGGCAGATTATCGCCGAGTTGCCTGGCCAGCTCGACGATACGGCTCCATTTCGCGGGAGTCCGCAGCACTCGCCGCAGCGAGGGCATCCCCTTGCCGGCAAGATAGCGCGCGGTCACACCGTTGGCCGCAATCATGAAATCCTCGATGAGCTCGTTGGCCCTGTTCTTCGTGTCCGGGCGCAAGTCGCTGAGCACCTCGCCCTCGAACACCGGCCGCGCCTCGATCGTCTCCAAAGACAGTGCGCCGTGCGCGTGACGCACGGCTCTCAAGGCCTGTGCGGTGCGATCTTGGATGCGCAGTTGCTCGTCGAGTCCGGGAACTGCGGCCAGCCGTGGCGGCGCCGGCCCCTTGGACTCGAGCCAGGCGCCGACCGCATTGTAGGCAAGTTTAGCCTGGTTGCGGACCAGCGCGCGATAGACTTCGGATGTGGTCAGAGTGCCGTCGGCGCTCACGGTCATCTCCACGACCACGGCGACCCGCTCCTGCCCTTCACCCAGGGACGTGAGGTCGGTCGACAGCCTCTCGGGCAGCATGGGAAAGATCCGCGGCACGGTGTACACGGAGGTGGTATTGCTGCGGGCGTGATCGTCGATGGGCGAGCCGCGATGGACGATGGCATCGACATCCGCGATCGCCACCCATATCTTCACCGCCCCGCCGTCCAAGGGCTGCGCCACCGAGAGCTGATCGAGGTCGCGCGAATCATCGTTGTCGATCGACGCCCACAATAGGTCGCGGAGATCGTGAATGCCGCCACCCGATGCCGCCGCGGGCGCGGCGATGGAATCGGTCTGCTTCATGGCCGCCGCGGAGAACTCCGGCAACAAGCCGCGCTCGAGCATGGCGCGCCGCGCAATGTCGCCGAGCAGCGCCGGACCTTCGGAACCTGACGTTTTCATTGACGGATGATACCGAATCCTTGAGGCAATCGGCGCGCGGCAATGGTTGCCCCGTGCCCTCGGAATCATGCTGCCTATGCGGTAAGATTCTTGCATGACCATGCGGGACTTTCTGAAGCGGCGTAGGAACGAGGCAGCGCTGCTCGTGCTTCCCGGTGTTGTCTTTAGCGCTCTGTCGGCAACCTTCGCCTATGATAGCTTTTGGGTGAGTTGGCTTTCACTGGCCACGTTGTTCGCTGGGGTAGTGGGAGTAATCGTGTTGCTGTACCGCACGCCGTGCGCACAGTGCCAGCGTCCGCTTGGGTCGATCGCTGCGCGGGCTGCGCACGGATGGGCGAAGATTGCGCATTGCCCCGGCTGCAAGGCCAGCCTCGATGAGCCGATGATCGGCGCTCGCTGATCAGCCGGTCGACACCTACCTCGGCCCGCGGCTGGGCGGCAACGGTCGCGCGACATGCGCCAGATACGAGGCCGCTACGCGCAACCCCTTATGTATCCAAGAGCGGCTTTCGGCGACCATTACTGTATGAACGCTTTCAGCCACATCTTGGTCATCGTCGACCCGTCAGCGAGAGAGCGGCAGACGGCGGTCGACAAGGCTGCGATATTGGCACGCCACTGCGCAGCCTCCGTCGAGTTGCTGATCTGCGATATCGAATCGGCGCGCGCCGACAGTGCATTCACGCGGCAGGCGCGGAACAGCTACCCGTCGAACACCGAGCTTCTGGACTTGCTCGACGCGCTGGCCACGCCCCTGAAGGCGCAAGGAATTCAGGTCGACGTGCGACTCATCTACGGCACGTCCCTGCACCAGTCGCTGCTCGAGTTCATCCGAGGCTCGGATGCGGATCTCATCGTCAAGGACACTCACCATCACTCTCTGGCTCGGCGGACCTTTCTGGTGCACACCGATTGGTACCTGGCGCATGGTAGTCCGGTGCCCCTGATGTTGACCAAAAAGAAGGAATGGGGACAGCCTCCCGTCATCATGGCGGCGGTCGACCCGGATCGATCGAAGAGCGGGCAGGATGACCGCATTTTGAAATGCGGGGCTTCGATAGCGGGGCAGTTGAGCGGCGATCTGCATGTCATTCATACCTTCGTACCGACGGCGTTCGCGAACGCCATCATGGCCGGCAGGCAGAGTATGGATCGCGAATATTCGGAAGCCATGCAGGTTGAGAATTCCTACAGATGCTGCTTGGTAGAGCGTCTAGTTAGCGCTCATGGAGTGAAGCCCGGGAATCTTCACGTCGAGATGGGGGCGCCCAAGGACGGCTTGGTTTACAGGGTGACGCAACATCAAGGCGACATATTGGTGATCGGGGCTTCGTCACACGGACGGTGGCATCGCTCACTCGTCGGCAGCAAAGCTTCCACGATCTTGGAGTCGATGCCCTGCGATATTCTCATCGTCGGGCGTCACCCCCGTGAAGCAGGGGAATCGCCGCCATGACGATGAACACGACACCGATCAAGACCCTCGAAGCCGCCGAAGTCGCCCGGCTGCTGCGCGACGGGAAGTTGCTGCTTATCGATGTGCGGGAGCCGGCGGAGTACGCATCCGAGCGGATTCCGGGGGCACTGCTCTATCCCCTGTCGACATTCGACGCCGCGGCTCTGCCCGAGGATGGGACGCGCCGAGTCGTGTTCCATTGCGGCAGCGGCAAGCGATCGCTGGCGGCCGCGGAGAGGCGTCTCGCCGCCGGACAAGCAACGGCCGCTCACATGGCCGGCGGTCTGGCCGCCTGGAAAGCGGCCGGCCTCCCAGTCATAGCGCCCGCGGCACCGGGTTGATCAACGCATTCAAGCGACCGATCCGCTCCAGCGCCGGCGGGTGTGAATCGTAGAACGCCGAGTGGATGTGGTCGGGGGTGAGCGTCGCGGCATTGTCGCGAAACAGCTTGACCAGCGCGCTCGCGAGCTGCTTGGCGTCGGCGTGTTCGGCGGCAAAATCATCCGCCTGCTTCTCGTGCCGGCGCGACCACCAGGACAGAACGGGGGTGGTCAAGAACGTGAACACGGGCACGGTCAACACGAACAGCAGCAGCGCCAGCGCGGCGGAAGGCACGGGCACGCCCAGGGCATGGTAGAAATCCGGCTCGGCGGAGGCCAACGCGAGCACTCCCAATCCGATGAAGGTCAGCAGCACCGACGCCACCAGCCGCTGGCGCACATGATGCAGCCGAAAGTGACCGAGCTCGTGCGCCAATACCGCTTCTATTTCCGGCGGCTCGATCCGCGACAGCAAGGTATCGAAGAACACGATGCGCTTGTTGCGCCCGATGCCGGTGAAATAGGCGTTGCCATGCGCCGAGCGCAGCGATCCGTCCATGACGAACACTCCGCCACGCGCCGCAAATCCGCAGCGCTCGAGCAGAGTCTCCACCCGTTGTTTGAGCGCAGCGTCGGCCAGGGGAGAAAACCGATTGAAGAGAGGCGCAATGAATTTGGGGTAGCCCCAGGTCAGGAGCAGAGTCCATAGCAGCCAGATCGACCAGACCCACAGCCACCACCGTGAACCCGCGCGCTCCATGAGGGTGAGCGCGGCCAGGAGCAAGGGGCCGCCGAGCACCACCGCCAGCAGCAATTGCTTGACGAAATCGACGGCGTACAGCCGCGGCGAGACTCGATTGAAACCGAAGCGGGCTTCGATGACGAATGTCCGCCAAAGCGAGAACGGCAACCCGACGAGTTGGAGCAGCAACAATACGCTGGCGACGACGCAGAGCCCGCGCCACGGCTCGCTCAATCCCGTGCGATACCACAGCGCATCGATGAGACTTAGGGCCCCGCCCAAGGTCAGCGTAAATTTGATCAGCGCCTCGACGACGGTGGCGTAGCGCCCCAACCGTGCCCGCGCAGCGGTGTAGTCGGCCGCTTTCTGCTGATCCGCGAGCGTGACCTGCGCGCGAAACGGTTCCGGGACTTCGTTGCGATGGGCCAGGACGGCCGCGATTTGACGCGATCCCAGCCACCATCGGATCAGCGTCTCCGCCGCGAGGGCGATGAGGAAGGCCCAAGTCAACCAATGCACGTCTAAGTACTCTCCTGCTTGACGAACAGGTTAGACGAATTGCGCTCACTGCGAAATACCAGCGGCTTCTCGCCCGGGTTTAGATGCGGCGCGCCGGCCGGGCGCCGTTCATCCGCCGCGGGACGGTCCGCCCGTGCAACCGCCTCCGTCACCAGATGATGGAAGGGCGACAAGTCGCACACGGGATCGGCATTCGCGGCGTCCCCGGTCAAAAGGTACGCCTGGCAGCGGCATCCGCCGAAATCCTTGGTTCTTTCCGGGCAGCTTCGGCAGGGCTCCTTCATCCACGCGTCGCCGCGGAAGTGGTTGAAAGCCGCGGAACCGTACCAAATCTGCTCGAGGTCGGTCTTAAGCACATTGGGAAATTCGAGCCCGGGCAGCATGCGTGCCGCATGACAGGGAAGCGCGGTGCCGTCCGGGGTGATGGTGAGAAAGACCGAGCCCAAGCCGTTCATGCACGCCTTGGGCCGGCGCTCGAAGTAGTCGGGCACGACGAAGAAGATCCGCATCTTCTGTCCGATGCGTTCTCGGAAACTCTTCAGGACGTCTTCCGCCCGCTGCAACTGCTCGCGGCTTGGCAGCAACTGCTCGCGGTTGTGCCAGGCCCAGCCGTAGTACTGGGTATTCGCCAATTCCACGTAGTCGGCGCCGAATCGCAGCGCCATGTCCAGTATCTCTTGCACGTGATCGATGTTGTGCCGATGCAGCACCACGTTGAGCACCATGGGGTAGTCGTACTTCTTGATCAGAGCGGCGACCGCCGACTTGAGTTCGAAGGTGCGGGTGCTGCTCAGGAAATCGTTCATCTGTTGCGTGCTGTCCTGAAAGGATAGCTGAATGTGGTCCAACCCGGACTTCTTCAGAGCGTCCAATCGCTTCTCCGTCAGGCCCACACCCGAGGTGATGAGATTGGTATAAAAGCCCAAGTGGTGTGCCTCGGCCACGATGGGTTCCAAATCGTCCCGCGTGAGAGGCTCGCCGCCGGACAGGCCGAGCTGCACGGCGCCCAAGGCGCGCGCCTCGCGCAGCACGCGGATCCAGTCCTCCGTGCGAAGCTCCGCGCCGCTGCGCGCGAAATCCGTGGGGTTGTAGCAAAACACGCAGTGCAATGGACAGCGGTACGTGAGCTCGAGCAAGAGCCATAGCGGCGGTCCCGGCCGCGCGGAGCTGTTCACGGCAGGATTTGCAGCCATCGCTTCTCCACCGCCATGGCGACAAAGCGCATGACTTCCTCGGATAAATTGGACGCCGCGTACGCGCGTTCGAGGTCCGCCGTGATGTCGGCGATGGTCGCCGTGCCGTCGCAACGCTTCAGGATCTCCCCGGCGCTGCCGTTCAACTTGATCATGCCTTCGGGGAAAAGGAGCACGTGCGCGTTTTGAGCGGGCTCCCACTGCAGCCGGAAGCCGCGCTCGACCGCGGGCCGCGACGCTGTGCTCAAGGCCGGCTCACTCATGCAGACCCCGCGTAGCGCAGCGCCATGGCGTCGCTCATCTGCCACAGCACGTCGAGCTTGAACTTGAGGATGTCGAGCGCCCGCTCCTGCAGAGCGCGAGTATTGAAGCGCTCCAGCGTAACGGCGAGACCGAATTCGACGTCGCGGCGCGCCAGACTCACCCGGCTCTGAAAATACTCGAGCCCGGCGCGGTCGATCCACGGATAAAGCTTTGGCCAATTGGCCAGGCGTTGTTTATGGATCTCCGGCGCGAACAGCTCCGTCAGCGAGGAACACACGGCTTCCGGCCAGGGCGCGCGGCGCGCGAAGTTGACATAGGCGTCGACCGCGAAGCGTACGCCCGGCAGCACGTCGGCAAGGCTCTCGACCGCCGCTCGGGACAGCTCCACCGCCTCGGCCAACCGCAGCCAGGATTCGATCCCGCCGGCGTCCCCGCCGTAGCCGTCATGATCGAGAATCCGCTGCACCCAGGCGCGGCGCACCTCGCGGTCCGGGCAATTCGCAAGGATGGCGGCGTCCTTGATCGGGATGTTGATCTGATAGTAGAAGCGGTTCGCGACCCAGCCGCGAATCTGCGCGGGCGTGGCGCCGCCGGAATTCAGCAGCTGATTGAACGGATGATGGATGTGATAGGCGTGGCCCTGGCCTCGCAGCCGCGCCTCGAACTCCTCGCGGTTCCAGGCAGGGGTGCTCACAGGTCGATTTCCATGCCGTCGCGCGCGACCTCGACGCCGCGCCGCACGAGTTCGGCGAATTGCGCGGACGCTTCGTCGAGAATGGGATTGGTGTTGTTGATGTGAATGAGAATCTTGCGCGTGGCCGGCGCCAGCCGATCCAGCCACTCCAGCATGCCGCCCGGGCCGCTTTGCGGCAGATGTCCGATATCGCGGGCGCGTTTGCTCGAAACCCCCAGCCGGATCATCTCGTCATCGGTCCAGAAGGTGCCGTCCACGAGCACGCAAGCGGCGGACTGCATGGCGTCCCAGACAGAGCTCTCGATGGCGGCGAGGCCCGGTGCATAGAACACTGTCCGTCCGCTCTTCTCGTCTTCGATCACCAGCGCGAGGTTGTCGCCGGGGACCGGCGAATTCCGGTTCGGCGAATACGGAGCCGGCTTGCCGGCGACCGCCAGTGCGCGCCACCTCACTCCCGGCAGCGCGTCCACCTTGAATCCGGCGCCGTCCGGCTCGATACGCTGCCGCTGCACGCCGCAGAAGAATTTGAGGACTTCGAGCACGGGATTGCCGCGGGTCAGGTCCTCATGGGCGTTGTCGGTGCACCAGATGGGCCACGGCCGCACCGATTCGCGCAGCATATAGAGTCCGGTGGTGTGATCGACTTGGCCGTCGACGAGCACGATCGCGGCGATGGCGGTGTCCCGTACCGCCCGGCCCGGCTGCAAATCAGGATACGACTGGAGTTGCACCAGTACATCCGGCGATGCGTTGACCAGAACCCAGGACGAGCCGTCAGCGACGGCAATGGAAGACTGGGTGCGCGCCCTCCCCCGCAATGTACCCGCTCGATAACCTTTGCAGTTGGGACAGTTGCAGTTCCATTGGGGAAAACCGCCTCCCGCGGCCGACCCCAGCACCCTGATTTTCAAGGAAGAAGCGGGCGCCGCCCTTAAGTTCGGGCGGCCACCCTCGCCATTCAACGATTCGCTACATACATCGTGATTTCCATGCCGAACCGTAATTCAACCGCTTGCGGGGTTTCCCATGTCATAGCGAATCTCCTAAATTGAGGTACCGCTCCATCCTCCTCCCGGCGCAGCCTTCGCCGAATCAGCGGCATCATGAAACTGCACTCAAGATTTTCATGAGTGAGGCAGGCGGCCGCCGGGCTCGCGGCGGGCCTAAGGGCCCGGCATCCCTCCCCCTGATACCATGGACGGGGTGAGACTTCGAACCCACTTGAATCTCGTGGTTGCGGCCTTGAGCGCCGCCTTCCTCGTCGTGCTGATCGCGGCCGAGGTCGAGAGCGCGCGTAACTCCGTGCGCGAAGAAATCGAGGCAGCGAACCGGGTGGCGTCGCAGCTACTCGGCAGCCTCGCCGCGGTGTACTCCCAGATGGGCGGACCCGATCTCGTGCTGCATTTCTTGCGGCAATTGGGCCGAGTTCGCGCCAATGAGGTGTTTCTGCAAACCAACGCGGGAGAAATCCTGTACCGCTCGCCGCCGGCCACCTACAAGGCCGGGCGCGAGGCTCCGGCTTGGTTCAGCCATTTGTTGGCGCCCGAGCCGACGAAGTATGCGTTTCCCTTGCGCGGCGGCGTGATGCTCGTGGTCCAGGCGCAGGCTTCGCGCGCGGTGCTCGATGCCTGGGATGACATCACATTTCTCGCCGGCATCGCCGCGGCCATGTTCGTCCTCGTGAACGGACTCGCCTTCTGGTCGGTGAAACGCGCTCTCGCACCCTTCCCGGTCATCGCGGACGGCCTTGAACGCCTGCAACGGGGAGATCTTGGCTTTCGTCTGCCGCCGCTCGCGGGCAACGAAGCCCATGCGATCGGCGCCGCTTTCAACCGCATGGCGCAGGCCGTGCAGGACAACGTTCAGGCCGAGCGCAAGGCGCACGACGCCGAGGCGCGCCTCGAGGAGCGCCGCGAGATGGCCTCCTTGGCCGACCAACGCGTCGAGGAAGAACGGCGCCTGATCGCGCACGAGCTGCACGACGAGTTCGGCCAGTCGGTCACTGCGATACGCAGCCTCGCCCTGGCGATCGCCACGCAGGGCGGCGTCAAGGACCCTGCGACCGGCGAGGTGGCGCGCTTGATTTCCGACGAGGCGGCGCGTCTGTACGACGCCATGCACGGGCTGATTCCCAGGCTGGCGCCGCTGTCGCTCGATTCCCTCGGGCTCGCCGCGACGCTGGAGAGCCTGGTCCGCGACAGCCAGCGGCGCCATCCCGCGATTACTCTCTCCCTGCGCCAGCAACTGCAGGATGATCTCGGGCCCAGCGTCACGCTCGCCATCTACCGCGTGGTACAGGAGGGTTTGATCAACGCCCTGCGCCATGCGCAGGCTTCGCGCGTGGACATCGTCCTGGAAGGCGACTCCCGCAGAGTCATCGCCACGGTGACCGATGACGGCCTGGGACTGTCCACGGATTGGACGCGCCCCGGGCACTACGGACTGCGCGGTTTGGCGGACCGCGTGCAACAATTGGGCGGCATGTTCAACATCGGCAATCATGAAAGCCGCGGCGTCCGCCTTACCGCCGACATTCCCTTGGACGGACGGCCGTGATTCGCGTGCTCCTGGTGGACGACCACGCGGTCGTACGCATGGGGTTTCGCCTGCTACTGCAATCCGTGGCGGACATGTCGGTCATCGCCGAGGCCGAGTCCGGCGAAGCGGCGTGCCAGCTTTATCTCGAGCACAATCCCGACGTCGTGGTCATGGATCTCGCCATGCCGGGCATGGGCGGACTCGAGGCGCTGCGGCGAATCCGCGCCCGAGAGTCCCACGCGAAAATTCTGGCGCTATCGGCGCACGACGATCCGATGCACGCCCGACGCGCGCTCCAGGAAGGTGCACTCGGTTTCCTGTCGAAGCGCAGCGCCCCGGAGGCGCTGCTCGAAGCGGTGAGCATCGTCGCCGCCGGGCGGCGCTACATCGACCCCGCTCTCGCCCAGAAACTCGCGCTGGCGGAATTCGACGGTGCCACCAAGTCGCCGGTCGAGCGATTGTCAGACCGGGAATTCGAGGTATTCGTCCGGCTTGCCGGCGGTGCGACGGTGCAGCGTATCGCCTCGGACCTGAATCTATCGGGGTCGACCGTCGGTACTCATTTGTACAACATCAAGCAGAAACTCGGCGTTGCCAACCAATCCGAGCTGACCCTGATCGCCATACGCCACGGCCTCATCGAGGCCTGAGCATTTACTCGAGAGACCAATGACCCAACAAACCGCTCGCCAAAACATTCAGATCTCAGCACTCACCGGCGACCAGCACGACGCCTGGCTGCCGCTGTGGCGGGGCTATCAAGCCTTCTACAAGGTCGACATACCGGCTGATGTATCGGCGGTCACCTGGTCTCGATTGCTGGATCCTGCGGAGCCGATGGGGGCCGCACTGGCCTGGGACGGGCCGCGGGCCGTGGGGCTGGTGCACCACATCCGGCATCGGTCCTGCTGGACCGTCGGCGACTATATTTACCTGCAAGACCTGTTCGTTAGCCCGGAGGCGCGCGGCTTGAGGATAGGACGCCAACTCATCGAGCATGTGTACGGCATCGCACGCTCCCAAGGCTGCGCGCGCGTGCACTGGCTCACCCATGAATCGAACACCGACGCCATGCTGTTGTACGACCGGATCGCAACCCGGTCGGGTTTCGTGCAGTACCGGCACGCCATCGGCTAGTTCGCTGCCCGCCAGCGCGGACTGAGCTTCGGGACCGGTATCTCGACAAGGTGAAGGCACATCAGGCATTCTAAATGAGCCGATTCGAACAGAAGACCCGGTCCCCGGGCTTCGTCGTCACCACCGAGTTGACGCCACCCAAGGGCATCGACCTGTCGGAGTTCTTCGCCAAGGCCGACGCCCTCAAGGGCTTGGTCGATGCGGTCAACATCACCGAATCTCCGCGTGCCCGGATGGCCGTCGAACCCAAATCGGTGGCGCATCTGCTGCAGGACCGAGGCATCGAGGCCATCGTTCAAATCACGGCGCGCGACCGCAATCGCATCGCCATCCAAGCCGACCTGCTCGGCGGCTGCCTGCTCGGCATCGGCAATTATCTGTTCATGACGGGCGACGATCCGAAGAACGGCGACCACCGGGAGGCGAAGGGCGTATTCGATTTGACCACGATCGAGATGCTGAACGCCGCCCGTTCGCTGCGCGGCGGCCGTGATTTATCGGGAAGCGAACTGAACGGCGCACCGCGGATGTTTCTTGGCTCGACGCTGAACCCCGGGTCGCGGGATCTCGCCCGCGAAGTCGAGAACACCTGGCGCAAGATCGACGCCGGTTCCCAGTTCTTTCAGACCCAGGCCATCTACGACACCGCTCTTCTGGCGCGGTTTCTCGAGGCCGCCAAGCTCGGAGACGTTCCTCTGCTCGCGGGAGTCATTCCGCTCAAGTCCGCCAAGATGGGGGGTTGGTTGAACGAGAATGTGCCGGGCATTCGAGTCCCGGACCCACTCCTCGTGGAGATGGAACGCGCCGGGCCCGACGGCGAGGCGGCGAAGGGAATCGAAATCGCCGCCCGGACGGTGCGCGAATTGCGCGCCATCTGCAAGGGAGTGCACATCATGGCGATCGGCGGGGAACAGCGGATTCCGGAGATCCTGCGCGCCGCCGGCATCGGCACGAGCTGAGCGGCAGGCGCACGGCCCGCACAGCCTTCCGTCTACGGGGTGAATTCGCAGGTCACACCGCTCGCCGACAGGGCGGTTGCGCAGTCCAGCGATTCGTAGGGATTCGCGTTTCCGGGCAGCGGCAGAAATGCCACCCTCCCGGCCGGCTGATCCGCGCATCGGTACTCCACCACGTAGCGCTTGAGATGATCCTCCTGGCCGATCAGGCGGATCTTGCCGACGTTGCACGTCACCCCGTTTCGCGCGAGCACATCCTTGAACGTCTGCAAGGTCACCGGCGCCTCGACCGGCCCGGCATCCGTGAGCTTGCACTTGATGCCCTGCTTGGCGGCTTCTTGGCAGCTCATCGCCGTATTCTGCGCCTCGGAGCCTGGCTGCGCGACGCGCAGCATAAAGCCCTTGCCGTCGGTGCAGGCCACCTCTGAATAATCCGAATGCGTCGACTCGCTGTGGCCGAACGATTGCAGAGTGCGCACCTCGCATTGCGCGCCGCTGCCGGCGGCGATCATCGATGTCACCAAGCCATACACATTCGTGTTCTCGGGGAGTTTGCAGAAGTACGAGGGCTCACTGCCTTTTGCCACGTCGGCCGCGCGCGCTTCTTCCGCACTCAGGCAGGAGATGGCCATGGGCAGCTCCGTCCCCTGGGTTTCCAGTAGATAACCCATGCCTGCGCGGCACGCGACTTCGTAAACACGCGTCTCCACTTCCCTGCCGCCCGATTTCGGTTTGCGCGTGCCGGAGACGACGAGCTTGGCGTCGTTGACGTCGCAGGAAATCTTCATCGACTGAAGCAGCGCGATGCTCTGGGCCGTGGCCTTGGCGCGCGACGCGGCCGAATCCTTGGAATCGGCGCCCGTATCCTGCTTATGGTCGCCGCCGAGCTTGTCCAGATCCTCCCGCGAAAGCGATCCGTTCAATCCGCTGTTGTCCTGATGAGTACCGGGAGTGTTCTGAGCGCTTGCCGGCGTGTTCCAACCAGCGGCGGCCGCGATCGCTACGGCGAGCGCGGCTGCACGAGCACGGCGCGATGTGATGAACATGACTGACGACCCCCTACTTTAGAATTGCGCTGCCCTTCGTCCCTCGCGCGAGCTCTCGGCCTTGCGGGTCCAGCCACTCCAAGAAGCGCTCCGGCCAGGCTGCAACCGGTCCCGTATTGTCCGCGCGAAGTCCGAATCCGTGACCCGCGCGCTCATAGATGTGCAGCTCCACCTCAGCGCCGGCGCGCCGCATGGCGAGATAGAGCTCGGCAAGGCCCAGCGAAATCGCCGGCTGGTCTTGCGCGCCGCCGAGGAGAAATGCGCGCGGCGTCTGCGGCGAGAATGTGAGGCCCGGCGGAATCGCGGGATACAGCAGTGCCTGAAAACCAGGCCGCGAACTTTGCCGCGCGGCGGGATCGGGCGAGCCTGCTGCGCCGTCGTCGTAACGCGTGCCGGCCAGAGCCGCCAGTTCCCCGCCCGCGGAAAATCCCATCACCCCGACGCGCGCAGGGTCGAGCCGCCAATCGGCGGCGCGGCTTCGCACCACGCGGATGGCGCGCTGCACGTCCGACAGGGACTCGCCCTCGACCGTATACGTCGATCCCTGCTCGCGCGCGAGACGATACTTCAGGACGAACGCGGCACTCCCATGATTGGCGAGGTAGTCCGCGACCCGGTAACCCTCGTGATCCATCCACAGTTCTCGATGGCCGCCGCCGGGAATTACGATGACCGACGCGCCGGTGGCCTTGCCGGGCGGGGGTAAATAGGCCGTGACCGACGGTACCTGAACGTTCGACACGATGTGCTCGCCGGCCTCGGTGAGCCGCACGGATTCCGGCGAGGAGTTGCCGCGCGAACCCGGCGCGCCGTCCGGCCACAGCGGGATGACGGGATGGAGGTCGGCGGCCAAGCAGCGCGCCGCCAGCAGCAGCATCGCCGCACCCGCGAACCCCACGCCCTGCGTCGTACGCCGGCTCATTCATTTCACCGGCAGTGTCGCCGGCCAGTCCAGTGTCCGCTCCGCCGCGACACCCGTCGGACCTAGCAGCCGCACCACAAGACGCATGGCGTGATCCGCGGCGTCGGACGGAAGCGATCCTGAGATTTCCTCTGTGCGGATCAGATCGCCGTAGCGGCGCTCGCCGCCGGCTACCGACCTTCCCTTCTCATCGAGAAGAGTCCAGTTGAGTACATAGTCGTGCAGCGGGTAGTAGGGAAGACTGTGTTCCTCATTGGGTGTCACCGTGGCGGCGAATCCCGCGATGCCCCCGTTCGCGGGACCCGTCCAGCGAGCATCGATCTTGGCGGGTGTATTCAACTCGCGCCATACGTCGTAGGAAGGCTTGCGCTGGCGCGCCTCGTCCACGACGCCGTGTTCCACATAGCCCTCCTCCTGCCCGGGCCAGAGATTGCGGCGCGACTTATAGTCCTGATAGCACCACATGATGGCGCCGCCGATCCAATCTCTCGCGGCCATCAGCGGCATTTGCTCCCGCAGAGTCCTGATGCGTGCCGGATCCGCCTCCGCAGGGCTCTTGGCGAAGATGCCCGGATATCCGAACTCCGAGACGATCACCATCTTGTTGGGGAACAATTGATTGACCCGGTCGAGCGCCGGCCCCAGCGCGGACGCCGGGCCGTGCCAGGAACCGAAGTATTGATTCATCATCAGAAAATCGGCGTCGTTCGCGGCGGATTGATCGGCGCGTTGGAGTTTGGGCAGATTGTCATCCGCGTAGCTCACGTATCGGCCTGGATCGAGCGCGTGGATCATGTCGCGCATGGCGCGAAAGTAGGCGATGCCGCCGGGGGTGGCGGTTGCGCTCTCGTTGGCCACGCTCCAGGCGAATATGCTGGGATGATTGCCCGCCTGTTCGATCATTTCCTGCATCTGCCGCCGCGCGAGCGCCAGCACCGCCGGGTTCGAGAGCTGGGCCTCGCCAAATTGCCACACCGGGATTTCCGGGATGAGCAAGATGCCATGCCGGTCGGCGTAGTCGAGAATGATTGGATTTTGCGGATAGTGCACCGGCCGCGACAGCGTGGTGTGCAGAATCTTCATGTCGTCGAAGTCGCGCCGCATCGTGCCCCGGGTCTCCGCCAAGCCCTCCCACGGCGAGTCCTCGTGTCGCGTGAGCCCCGTCAAACGCACCCGCTCGCCGTTCAGCAGCAGGTGCCGATCGCGGATCTCCACCGTGCGCAGGCCGAAGGTATCGCTCTGCTCGTCCAGGTGCTTGCCGTGCCCGTCGGTCAGCTCGACCTCCATTCGATAGACGTTCGGATGATCGATGCCCCACAGTTTGGGATTCGCCACCGTCAGAGACACCACCGCGTCCACGGGCTCCCCGGCAAGTTCGACCGGTACGGCCGCGCTCGCCGCCTGCTGATTGTCCGGACCATAAGCCGTGACGTGCAGCACGGCCGGCATGCGCCGACGCTCCGCGCTCTGTACATACACACGGTCCCGTATCACCGCCCGCTCCGGCGTCACGGCGCTGCGGATGCTCTGGCGGCGAACCCACGCAGGTCCGCTCTGCGACAACCACACATCCCGAACGATTCCGCCGTAGGCCCACCAGTCATACCAGGCGCCCGGAGAGCCGCGCTCCCCGAAGCCGGGAATGGTCGCCGCGCCGGGGCGATTGTCGATGCGCACGGCGAGAACATCGCCGCCATGCAATTGCCGGGAGATATCGAAGGAATACGCCGTGAATCCGCCTTCGTGCGCGCCCAGCTCCACGCCGTTCAGCCAGACGCGGGCTGAATAAAAGGTCGCGCCGAAATGCAGCTCCACATGGGTGCCCGGTGCCATGGGCGGCAGGTCGAGGCGCCGAAAATACCATGCGACACCCAGGTAGTCGTGATATTCGCCGATATTCCAGGTGTGCGGAATGCTCACCGGTCGGCTGCCGGCCGGCACGCTCTTCGTCCACCCCGAGGCCTCGCCGATCCGGTCGGGATCGGTTCGAAACAGCCAATCCCGGTTCAAGTCGACTCGGGTCGCGCAAAGCGCCGGCGCGGCGAGCAGCGCGGCCAACACGGCGAAGCGCCATCGCGATCCGATCATGGCATCGCCTGCCCGCCATTGACATGGATGTTCTGGCCGGTGACATAGCCGCTCAACGTCCGCGACGCGAGGAACAGGAACGCGCCGACGCAATCGGCCGGTGTGCCGATTCTTCCCATGCAGACGGACTTGCGCATCGCTTCCATGCGCTCCGGCGGGGTCGCACTGTGAAACGGCGTATCGACGACGCCCGGAGAAACGGCGTTCACTCTGATGTTCCGCGCCGCGAGTTCGCGGGCGAGATGGCGTGTGAGATTGTGCACGAATGCCTTGGAAGCGCCGTAAATCCCGGCGCCGCTGCCTCCCCCGTCGAGGCCGGCGATGGACCCGACGTTGATGATCGCGCCGCCGCCGCGGCGATCCAGGTGCGCCACGGCGGCCCGGCAGGTCTGTACGACGGCGCGGGCGTTCAGGCCGAACACGGCGTCCACCCATGCATCGTCGGTGTCGAGAAACGGCCGCCGCCCAATGAGCGAACCGGCGTTGTTGATCACGACATCGAGCCCGCCCAAGGCCTGCGCTCCGTCATCGACGATGCGCCCGGGCTCGCCCGGGCGCGTCAGATCGCCTTGAACGAGCTGCGCGGCGCCGCCCGCGCTTCGAATATCCCGCAGCAAGCGCTCCGCGCCGGCGGCGTTGGAGCTAAAGTGCACGGCGATGTGAGCGCCTTGCTCGGCGAACGCGCGGCTGATCGCGGCGCCTATTCCGGAGCTCGCACCCGTGATGAGTATCGCCTTGCCGGCCAGATCGTCGATTCGAAGCATGGTGCCCATTGGGTCGCGTCCCGAACGAGGGTGGGCGCTCGTTGCAAACGCGATTGAGTTATATCGCATTTATATTATAATACTTATCGAACGGTGGCAACAATGCGGCCGGGACTTGGGATCACTGTATATTGATCATAGTGATGCGTCGCTTGCGGCCTGACCGAAGCTGCGCGAACGACGGAAGATTTGCGCCATGACGACAGAAAAGAAGCCGCTGCGGAGTCACAAGAGCTACGGCCGCAAGGACAAAGACGGCTTTATTCACCGCAGCTGGATGAAGAGCGAGGGCCTGCCGGCCGACGTGTTCGACGGCAGGCCGGTCATCGGAATCTGCAACACCTGGTCGGAATTGACTCCTTGCAATGCGGGTCTGCGCGACATCGCGGAGCACGTCAAACGCGGCGTGTGGGAGGCCGGGGGTCTGCCTCTCGAGTTTCCGGCCATGTCGCTCGGCGAGACGCAAATGCGTCCGACAGCGATGTTGTTCCGCAACCTGCTCGCCATGGAAGTTGAAGAGTCGATTCGCGGCAATCCGATCGACGCGGTGGTGCTCTTGGGCGGCTGCGACAAGACCACTCCCGGTCAACTGATGGGCGCGGCCAGCGTCAACCTGCCGACGCTCGTGATCTCGAGCGGGCCTATGCTGAATGGGAAATTCCGCGGCTGCGACATTGGCTCCGGCACGGACGTGTGGAAGTTCAGCGAGGCGGTGCGCGGCGGCAAGATGTCCTTGGACGACTTCATGGCGGCCGAATCCGGCATGTCGCGCACGCCCGGAACCTGCATGACCATGGGCAGTGCATCGACCATGGCTTGCATGATGGAAGCCATGGGCATCGCCCTGCCCTACAACGCGACGACCCCCGCGGTCGACGCGCAGCGCCGCAGAATCGCCCACGAAAGCGGGCGGCTGATCGTGCGCATGGCCCGTGAAGACGTGCGTCTCTCGAAAATTCTGACCCGAAGCGCTTTCGAGAATGCCATCCGTGTCCTGGGTGCCATCGGCGGTTCGACCAACACGGTCTTGCACTTGCTTGCCCTCGCCGGCCGGCTGGGCGTGCCGCTCGCGCTCGAGGACTTCGATCGCCTGACCGCCGACATTCCATTGTTGGTGGATCTGCAACCCTCGGGGCGATTCTTGATGGAAGACCTGCACTACGCGGGCGGCCTGCCCGCCGCGATGAAGGAGCTGAGTCCCAAACTCGACGTGAACGCCATGACCGTCTGGGGCCAGCCGCTCGGGGCGAGCTTCGCGTCCGCCGAATGCTACAACCGCGAAGTCATCCGGACTCTGGCCGCGCCGGCCAATCCGGTGTCGGGAATCTGGGTATTGAAGGGCAACCTTTGCCCCAACGGCGCGGTGATGAAGCCGAGTGCGGCCAGCCGCTCGCTGTTCTCCCACCGCGGTCGCGCGCTCGTGTTCGAGTCCATCGAAGATCTGCACGCACGCATCGATGATCCTGCCCTCGAGGTGGATGAACGGTCAGTGCTGGTTCTCAAGGGCTGCGGCCCCAAGGGTTATCCGGGCATGCCGGAAGTCGGCAACATGCCTTTGCCGCGCAAGCTCCTGGAACGAGGCGTCGAAGACATGTTGCGGATCTCGGACGCCCGCATGAGCGGTACCGCCTTCGGCACTGTCGTGCTGCATGTGGCGCCCGAGGCCGAGGCCGGCGGCCCGCTCGCGATGGTGCGAAATGGCGACGAGATCCTGCTCGACGGACCGAACCGGCGTCTGGAGCTGCTCATATCGCCGCAGGAGCTGGCGGCGCGTACCGAGGTGTGGAAGCACGAGCGGCCCCCGCCGAAGTATTCGCGCGGCTACTACCGGCTCTACGTGGAGCATGTGCTGCAGGCGGATAAGGGGTGCGACCTCGATTTCCTGACCGGAGCCAGCGGGAGCGTCGTCGACCGGGAATCGCACTGATGGCCCCACCGAGCGTCGTCGCCGGCGATTGGGGAACGTCCCGCCTGCGGCTCTTCCTCTGCGATGACGGCGGCGCGATTCTCGACCGTGCCGACGGCCCGGGCGTCGCTGCGATGGGAGGCCCCTTTCCGCAAATCTTCGAGTCGATGGTGGAGCCCTGGGAATCGCGGCACGGCGCACTGCCGGCGGTTCTCTGCGGCATGGTCGGTTCCAGCATCGGCTGGGTGCAAACTCCCTACATCGCCTGCCCCGCCCTTCCGGCAAAGATCAGCGGCGGCTGCGTGGCGCTGCGAGCCGGCCGCGTTCGGATCGTTCCGGGCGTACGCTGCGAGAATCGGCTGGGAGCGCCGGATTTCATGCGCGGCGAGGAAACGCAGATACTGGGCGCGCTGACTCGGGAGCCGGCGCTGCGCCGCGGAGCGCATCTTTTGTGTCTTCCCGGCACCCATACCAAGTGGGTCCTGCTCAAGGAGGGAATCATCGAGGAGTTCCTGACCGCGCCGACGGGCGAACTCTTTGCCGCCCTGCGCGATCACAGCGTGCTGGTGGGCGGCGGCTTCTGCAACCAAGAGGTGACCGGCGGCACCGCATTCGAGCAGGGTCTCAGGCGGTTCGGCGAATTCCCGCAGGTGCCCGTGCTGCACCGCCTGTTCGAGTGCCGCGGCCGCCTGCTCGGCGGCGAGCTCGCCGCCACGGACGCCGCGGCCTTTCTGTCGGGCCTGCTGATCGCCCAGGATGTCGGCGGAGCGCTGCATCTGTTTGCGGACTGCCTGGCGGAGCGCAGCGTATACCTGATCGGCGCGCCGGCCCTGACCGGCCTGTATGCAACCGCGCTCAAGGATCAATCCTGCGCCGTGCGGCAGCTCGACGGAGATGCCGCATCTCTGGCCGGCCTCATCCGCATCCACCAACACATAGCCTCGCAGGTAGAAACGCATGCAGTCTGAGGCGCCGATGGGGGAGATGAAGGTGGTCGCGATCTTGCGCGGCCTCGTTCCGGAGCGGGCTCTCGGCGTGGCCCAGGTGGTGTACGCGGCGGGCTTTCGCGCCATCGAAGTGCCGCTCAATTCACCGGATCCCTTCGCCAGCATTGCCGCCCTGGCCGCCGCCCTGCCTGCGGATTGCTTGGTGGGCGCCGGCACGGTGCTCGATGCCGGCGACGTTCGCCGCACTCATGCGGCGGGCGGGCGGCTCATCGTCTCGCCGAATTTCGATGCCGCGGTGATCGGCGC
>JBARBX010000643.1:0-6377 GCA_049793535.1 Steroidobacteraceae bacterium
GTGCGAGCGAGCAGCGCCGCGCCCACCCGCGCTTCGAGCGCCCGTACCGCTTGGCTGACCGCCGACGGCGTGACGCCGAGGTCCGCCGCCGCCCGGCGAAAGCTGCGGCGCTTCGCCACCGCAAGAAATGTCTCGACGCCGTCGAGCGCGCCCTGCCTGACTGTGAAGCTTTGCTTCATACCCCATCGACATTATCGCGGATAGTCGCTCACCGCAAACGCACGTACATTTAGGGTGGAGACGCAGGACCGCGTCGATCACCACTTCATTGGGGGATAAATGTCGACGGAAATCATCTTCCTTGTACATCTCGTTTTTGGATATCTCGCGTGGCTGCTCTGCTTCAGCGTGTACCTCTGGCCTTGGCTCAAGTCGATGGACCGGCTCAAGGCGCAGCGCGCCATCGCCACCTTGCACAGCTTCCGCTTCTTCGGACTCGTCTTTATTCTTCCGGGGGTCGTCGGCCCCAATCTGCCGGCCGGCTTCGCCGCGTTCGCCGCCTATGCCGATTTCGCCACCGGGGTTCTGGCCATCCTGGCGCTTCTCACAGTCAGGATACGTCCGCTCTTCTGGCTGTTTGTCGTCGCTTTCAATGCCGTCGGGGCGGCCGACATCCTCCTGGACTATTACCACGCCATCCACGCAAATCTCCCCGCAGCCGCGGGGCAATTGGGGGCTGCCTATGCCATCCCCATCATCTACGTGCCGCTGCTGATGATCACGCACTGTGCCGCCTTCTACCTGCTGGTACGTCCACCGAGCCGGCAAGCAGCGGAGCGCTGAGGCGTGAGAAACCGTCTGTCGGTGGGAGTTGACTGCGGAGAATCAATATAGCTGCGATCTATCGTCTTAATGTATAAAAATCAAACAGTTGAGTTGCCTATTCTTCCGAATCTCTAGTCTATTATTAAGTGTATAAGCATCATATAATGAGGCTTATAGTCTTTACAAAGGCATGCCTCATGGGCGGCTTATCGGAAACGCGAGATCAGTTCCAGCAGCGGTTGCTGACCAACATCTATCGCGGCGCGGACAGCACGAGCCTCGTACTGAAGGGCGGCGCCGCCATGCGGGTGCTTACCGAGAGCGCTCGCTATACCCAGGATCTGGACTTCGATCATGATCCGCGTCGAACACTAGGAAGTCTGCAGAGAACAATGAGAGCGGCAATCGCGCGGGCTCTTCGGGGAAGCGGATTGTCTCAATTGTCCGTTTCAGAGCCGAAACAAACTGACACGGTTTCACGATGGAAGATCTCGGCACTCACGAGCGAGGGTGAAGGTCTTCATCTCACGGTGGAAGTTTCGCGCCGCCGAGCCCCGGATTTAGACCACGTTTTGAAGATCCCGATTCAAGTCGCGGATCGGACATTGCCGCGAGTCTATGTGAGTGTTTATGGCGAGCAGGCGCTGGTGGATAACAAGATCGCAGCGCTGCTCGATGATCGCCGCATGGCCCCTCGAGATCTCTACGATCTGGAATTGCTGCTTGCGCGCGGTGCCTGTCCGAGCGCAGCCGCGGTCGAGCGGTTTGGAGGGCTTACGGCGCTCACTCGAAGACTAAAAGAGAAGTTGGAGCTCATGAACTGGGCACTTTTCCGCGATCAGGTCCTTCCGGCGTTGCCGAGAGAGATTCAAATCAACAATGATGAAGATGAATATCTCGCGAAAAAGATCAGGCTCCTTGAGGCTCTCGAGCGTTGCATGCCGGTACCGATTGGAGCGCCGTGAACATGAAGACCCTCAACTGGACCACGCGTCTGGAGCTCGCGCTTGCCGAACCGCGGGCATTGCGAGTGCTTGGCAAATCTTCAATCTTAGGCATGGCGCAATACGTCGAGCCGGGTATATCGGAAGCCAGCGTGGAGCGGTGGATACAGGAGGCCGTAAAAGCGAATCGCCTGCAGAGGGTGGTCCGCGGTCTGTATCTCAATCGTCTGCTCACTCCGCCGGCACAAGCCTGTGAGGCCGCGGTGTGGCTGCGTCCGGGGGCGCTGATTTCTCTGCAGACCGTGCTTGGCGACTCCGGCGTATGGAATAACTACACCAGCTGGGTGACTGCGGTCGTACCGTTTTCCTCTCGCTACACGAGGCCGTCGCTCGGTCGAATTGACGCCGCGGCGGGCACTTTTGTATTCAGGGGCATCCCAGAGTGGGTGCTGGAATGCGGCCGCGCGGAGGATCGACTGGTTCCCGAGGTTGCCTATCGGCGCGCGACGCCCGAAGCGGCATTGCTACATTGGCTGTATCTAGCAAACTCACCACACAGCCACCTTTCCCACCCCCCTCTGGATCTCGACATCGATGCATTCCGCGTCGGCAAACTCCGACGTCTTGCCTGCGCGATGGGGATAAACGACCATCTTGAGGCGTGGCAGTCCCGAGCCGAATCTCAGCGCGCCGCGGAAGGCATTTAGGCTAAGGTACCCCGAGCGGCAGGCGGAACGCAGACAGGAGGGGATGGAGATGGCGACCGGGAATAGCAATTGGCATGGGATGAAAAAGCTGCTCGCCGTCTTTTCGCTCATGCTGCCTGCCGCAGGATTGGTGCGCGCCAATGAGGCGCCGCCGCCGACCACGAACACCTCGCAGCAGGCGCAGGCCAGGCAGTTCGGGATTTTTTTCGGCGGCACCGCTTCGCAGTACGACCTGTGCGTGAAGAAGGGGTTTCTGCCCAAGGGCGATCAAAGTGCCGAGGAGATTGCGAAGGCGTTCATGGAGAAAACGTGGGCCACCAACCAGGGTCCCGACCAATCGGCCTATGTGCAGGACGGCTGGGACATGATCAAGAAGGAGATTTCAGAGAACGAGTCGTTCTACACACAGGAAAAGTGCGCTTCCGTGGGCAAGCAGTGGGCGAAGTTGCTGGTGGAGATGCGAAGGAAATAGTCGACCTACCCATCAGCGGTGATCCGGTCGGGCATACACTGGCGCTCGTCCTTAGATAACCCTACGAGCGGCCGCTGTCGCCACATCCCCGGTATTCGGCGTTCCGCGGGGTTCAATGAGAAGCACGTGGGCCTCGTCCTCAGCGACCGGTCGGTGCTCGACGCCCTTCGGCACGACAAATAATTCGCCCGGACCAAGCCGCACAGGGCCGTCCCGCAACTGAATGGTGATATATCCAGCCAGGACCAGAAAGAAGTCGTCGGTATCATCATGCTTGTGCCACACAAATTCGCCCTTGACCTTCACGACCATGAGGTCGTGACCGTTGAAGCTACCGACGACGCGCGGCTGCCAATAATCTGAGAAGGTCGAGAGTTTATCCGCGAGATTAATTGCGCTCATGATCTTCATATTAAACCTCGCCTGTCAGTAGCGGTACTGATCGGTTTTATACGGCCCCGCCTGCTCGACACCGATGTAGCGCGCCTGACGGTCGGTGAGCACGGTAAGTTCGGCGTTGAGTTTCTTCAGCTGCAACCGCGCCACTTTTTCGTCGAGGTGTCTGGGGAGTACATGCACGCCGATCGGATATTTTGCGGTGTTCGTGAAGAGTTCAATCTGAGCCAAAGTTTGATTGGCAAACGATGAACTCATGACGTAGCTCGGGTGGCCGGTGCCACAGGCCAAGTTCACCAACCGCCCCTCGGCCAGGAGAATGATGCGCTTGCCATCCGGGAAAATGATGTGATCGACCTGCGGTTTGATGTTTTCCCAGGTGTATTGTTTGAGCGACGCGCAGTCGATTTCGTGGTCGAAATGACCGATGCTATACCTGAAACACTATAGGCGCCCTAATTGGAACGCGTGGCCTCCGCCACATTTGAGAAGCTTTGCGGCTCCACCATGGCTTGCGCCTCTGCGCTGACGGCCGCCACCTGGGTTGGGCGCAAGGCATCGCCTTTCGCGATGAGTATTTTCGCGTTGTTCGGCTGTTGGCCCAAAACCTCGTCGCAAGCGGCGACTTCGTGCCCGCGCGTACAGCGCTCCATTTTCCGATTCAGTCGCGCGCTGGCTTCGGCTTGTTCGATACCCGCGAGATAGTGTTCTTCTTTGACCCTATCGCGGGCGCGTCGCAGACTAAATCGCAATGCCGGATTGAAGGGATTGTACTTTTGCCCCTCCTCCAGCAAGTGAACCGCCTCAGCGTAACAACCGGCTCTTTCGAGTAAATTGGCCAGCTCCATGCGCTTGCCGAGCCGGGTGGGCGATCGCTGTAGCTCAGTCTTCCCGGCCGCGATGTCCGGATTCTGCTGTCCGCCGTTCACGCAGGTTCTCTCCGAGGCGGCAACCGCAACGCGGCTCGAGGCCAGCAGTGTCAGCAGCAACAGCGCTGCTGCACTCGGTACGATGCGCGCGAGTCGCCTCATTGCCGTATCTCGCGAATCAATCGAAAACCGATGCTGGTGCTGCGGTAGTTGCCGTCGAAGCGATTGCGATAAGAGGTCCGGACGAAGTCGGGTTGCGTGAACCAGGAACCGCCGCGCAATTCATGCTGGGTGCAGTCGCCCGCCGATTGTGCCGATCCGTCGATGGGTGCGCCCTCGTAGTCATCGGTCCAGCAATCCTCGGTCCATTGGAAAACGTTGCCGAGCATGTCGTACAAACCGAATGCGTTTGCTTTAAATGAACCCACCGGCGCCGACTGCACGAATTCGTCAGCACAGGGCAACACCTTCCAACCTTGGTAATGCCGCGCGGCCGTCTGGTCCGCGACGTTGGCGTAGGAGCAGGCCTCGGCCGGTGTGGTCCAGGGAACTTGCGCGGCAGATCCGGCGCGGGCGGCATATTCCCATTCCGAGGCGCTCGGCAATCGATACGTCTGGTGCGTGGTGCGAGACAACCACGCGGCATAATCCTTGGCGTCGTGCCAGGATACGCAACTGACCGGGTGCGACGGAGTTTGCGACTCGATTGCGTTCCTCCAGGTCACGGATGGCTTAACCTGCCACGCGCCATCGTACGTTGCGCAACCATTCGCGCCAACGCCCGTCGAGGCCACGAACTCCGAGTATTCACCCACCGTCACGTCATAGACGCCGGCGGCAAAGGCATGGGCGATCGCGACTTTGTGCTGCGGCATTTCAAACGGCAAGGCGTCGGCGCCGGGCGGCGTGCCCTGCTGGAAGTCGCCAGCGGGTAAGACTTTCATCAGTGGGCATGTCGGACAATCCCGAAACACCTGTCCCGGTGCGGGCGCGAGCGGCGCGGTCGCGACTGCAGGTGCCGCGGGCGGCGCTTGTGTTTTCCGAGTGACAGGGTGCAGAGCGAAGAAGGCAGCCGCCGCAATCAGGGCCGTCATCGAGACGGCAACACCGGCCGCCACGGGCCATGAGACTTTGCTGCCGGCACCGCTGAACTCGAGGAGAAACTGCCGCGCCGAGGGGGTGCGCTTCGCGCGCTCGAACTGCAAGGCGTGGCACAGGGCGCGAAATTCGCGCCGTGAGAGTTCGCGCGGACACGCCAATTGAGACACGTTGCGTGCAGCGGACGGGTCCTTCGCCTTGAAGGGAAGCTTGCCCGTCATCAGCTTCCAGGCGACACAGGCCAAAGCGTACACATCGTCGCGCGGGTCAGGCTCCTCGTTTTCCAGCATCTCGGGGCTGGCGTACGCGGGCGTCAGGGCGCGCATTCGGTCCGCCGCATTCGCGACGGCTTTGGGCTGCACTTCTCCGGGCTGAACCATGAGACGCGCCAAACCAAAGTCGATGACCTTGATCTCACCCGTATAAGTGATGAAGACATTGCCCGGTTTCAAATCGCCATGCAGGATGTTCTTGCCGTGCGCAAATTCCAGCGCATTGGCAATACTTTGGATCAGCCGCCGTGCAGTGTCGCGCGGCAGGCCGCCTTCGCCCTTTGCGGCGCGCATTTTGTCGAACAGCGACTGGCCGCTGAGCAGCTCCATGGTCATGAACACGATGTCGTTGTCGCGATCGCAATCGAATACGCGCACGATGTTCGGGTGCGTCAGGCTCTGGAGGCTATGGGCCTCGCGGGACAGCACCGCCATGGCGTCCGCGGGGCTTGCAAAAGGAACGGTGAGAACCTTGATGGCGATGTGTGGATCGGCGGCGCCGGCTTCGACCTTGCGCAGATCGACCGCCTTGTAGACTCGGCTCATGCCGCCTTCGCCAATCATCTCCAGCAGCTTGAAGCGGTTGAGCAGCATACTGCCGCTGCCCAAGCGGGTGGCACTTGACGCCGTGTCGACCCCCATTTTCGCAGGGTCCAGCAGGATGGTCGGCGCATGTGCGACGGTCTGCGAATGCGCGATCTGCGGCTCGAGGAACGGGTCGATCTCCGCCAGACTGGCCCCCGTCATCGAAAGTTGCCCATGATGCTCACAAGTATTCCGGCCCGTTCGTGACGAGACTGCGCATCACCTTATGGCAACTGGGCGGTAGCCCACTGTAGAGCCCGTCACTAAAT
>JBARBX010000644.1:0-8182 GCA_049793535.1 Steroidobacteraceae bacterium
CGCCGATGTTGCTGGTGTATCGATACCGCATCAAGTCGCTGACCGGACTGCTCGGCCGGCAGGCGCGCGCCTGCAATTTCGTGTGGAATTTCTGCAACGAGACTCAGAAACAGGCGCTGAAATGGGACAAGCGCTGGCCGACCGGGTTCGATCTTAATCGATTGACGGCGGGGAGCAGCAAGGAACTGGCCTTGCATGCGGGCACCATCAATGCCGTGTGCGAACAATACGCCAAGTCCCGTCGTCAGAGGAACCGGCCATTCCTGCGCTGGCGCGGCAGGCGCTCCTTGGGCTGGGTGCCCTTGAAAGGCCGCGATCTCAAGCGCGAGGGGGTGGCCTTCCGCTTCGCGGGAAACACCTTCCGGGTGTTCCACTCCCGGCCGCTGCCCGAAGGCAAGATCAAGGACGGCACGAACTTCTCCTGCGATGCGCGCGGGCATTGGTTCCTGAACTTCGTCGTGGAGGTCGCCGCGCCTGCGGCGCGGCCGGCGCGCCGTGCCATCGGCCTCGACCTGGGTTTGAAGGAGTTCGCGGCCTTGTCGACTGGGGACAAGATCGAGAACCCGCCTGGCGAAGTCCGTCCTGGATGCTGGCTGGTCTTCCTTCCGAGGCATGCTCCGCTACAAAGCGACTGCGCACGGAGCGTCGTACGAGGAAGTGAATGAATCGTTCTCTACCCGAGTCTGTTCGTTTTGCGACTGCAAGACGGGGCCGAAAGGTGTCGCAGACCTCGGAATAAGAAGCTGGATGTGTTCTGAGTGTGGTGTCTCGCATGATCGGGATATCAACTCGGCTCGCAATATCCTCTTCCGTTCGGGACATCGAACGCCTGCTGAGGGAATCCCCGCTTTTTAGGGAGGGGAGGATGTCAAATGGCGATGGGAGCCTTGATGGCGGAGTGGGAGCGGTAGTCGAGGATCTCGAAATCCTCGTATTCGTAGTCGAACACGCTGGCGGGTTTGCGCCGAATATGCAGGCGCGGCAGGGGATACGGCTCGCGCCCGAGCTGCAGATCGGCCTGTTCGAGATGATTCAGGTACAAATGGCAATCGCCTCCCGTCCAGATGAACTCGCCGACTTGGAAATCGCATTGCTGCGCCAGCATGTGCGTCAACAGGGCGTAGGAGGCGATGTTGAAGGGCACGCCGAGCAGAGCGTCCGCGCTGCGCTGGTACATCTGGCAGGACAGGCGGTTGCCGGCGACATAGAACTGGAACAAGGCGTGGCAGGGCAGCAGCGCCATCCGGTCCAATTCCCCGACATTCCACGCGCTCACCAGGATGCGTCTCGAGTTCGGGTTGGTTCTGAGCTGCTCGACCACGCGCGCTAGCTGGTCGATGCTGCGGCCATCCGCCGTCGGCCAACTGCGCCACTGCTTGCCGTACACCGGCCCCAGGTTCCCGTCCTTGTCGGCCCATTCGTCCCAGATGCTGACACCGTGCTCGTGCAGATACTCGACATTGGTGTCGCCCCTCAGGAACCACAGGAGTTCATAGATGATGGAGCGCAGGTGCAGCTTCTTGGTGGTCACCAGAGGAAATCCGGCGGCGAGATCGAAACGCATCTGATAGCCGAAGACGCTCAAGGTGCCCGTGCCCGTGCGATCGTCTTTGCGGGCGCCCTGCCGGATGTGGCGCAAGAAATCGAGATACTGCCGCATTAAGCCGACACGGGAGCGAGATTGCCGCTCGGGACGTTGCGCCGATAGGCGTAATACATCAGCCCCGCGCCGATGAATATCATCGGCGTCGTCAATAGCATTCCCATGGTGAGCCAATCGCCCACGAGGTAGCCGATGTTGGCATCGGGAAGGCGCACCCACTCCACCGTGAACCGCGCGCAGCCGTAGACGGTCAGGAACAGGCCGGTCGGTGCCAGGCGAGGCCGCGGCTTGGACGTAAACCACCACAGCACGGTGAACAGCACCAATCCCTCGAGGCAGGCTTCGTAGAGTTGCGATGGGTGCCGCGCGATCAGCACACCGGTGGGCGTAGGCACGCCGAATCCCCAGGGCATGGTCGTGGGTTTACCCCAGAGCTCGCCGTTGATGAAATTCCCGAAGCGGCCCGCCATCAAGCCGATCCCCGGCAGGGGTGCCAGGAAATCGCAGACATCGGCGATGCGCTTGTTCTTGACCCTGGCGAAGACGATGGCCGCCACCAAGACGCCGGTCATGCCGCCGTGAAAGGACATGCCGCCATCCCAGATGTGAAAGACATTGAGCCAGCTCTCGGCGATGACGTCATGGCCGTAAAAGATGCACCAGCCGACCCGCCCGCCGATGATGACGCCGATGGCGCAGTAGAAAATCAGGTCATCGATGTCGAGCGCGCCCCAGGTCGATCCGGGCCGCCGCGCGCGCAATCGAGCCAGCCACCATGCGGCCACGAAGCCGATGAGGTACATGATGCCGTACCAATGAACGCGCAAGGGACCGAGGCCGAAGATGGGGCCTATGGAGATGGCAATGGGGTTGATGTGCGGATAGGTCAGCATACGGCTACTTTAAACCGTCGTTGACGCGACAGAAATAGGCCTTGAGATACCGGGTCTCAGGAATGGCGGGATGCACCGGATGGTCGGGGGCCTGCCCGCCCATTTCCAGGAGTTGCAGGTGTCTCTCGGCCCCACGCGCCGCCTTGGCGATGGCGTCCTGCAAGTCCTCGGCCGTCAGATGATGCGAACAAGAGCAGGACACCAGAATGCCGTCGTCGGCGGTCACGTTCATGGCTAGCTGGTTTAGGCGCTTGTACGCGGCCAGCGCCTTGGGCAAATCCTTCTTGCGCTTGGCGAAGGCCGGAGGATCGACGATGACCACGTCGAAGCGCGAGCGCTTCTTGGCCAAATCTTCGAGTACATCGAAAGCATCGCCCTTCACCGTCCCGATCTTCACCCCATTGCGCTCTGCATTGCCCGAGGCCGCCTCGAGCGCAGCCGCGGAACTGTCGACGCACAGCACTTCCCCCGCACCGCTGCGCGCCGCGCGAACTCCCCAGGGGCCCGCGTAGCTGAACACATCCAGCACCCGCGCGCCCTTGCGCACGTACTTCACCAGTGCTCGCCGGTTGGCCGCCTGGTCGTAGAACCATCCCGTTTTTTGTCCTTCCGCCAACAGCACCCGAAATTCGAGGCCGTCTTCCAATACCCGCGCAGGCGCATCGAACCGGCCCTTCGCCGCCTCCACATAGCTCGGCAGGCCCTCCATCTCGCGCAGCGAACTGTCATTCTTGAACAGCAGCGCCTCGCAGCCCAGAACCTGCTCCAGAGCCTCGAGAATGAAGGGTTTGAGTCTCTCCATACCGGCGGTTCCGATCTGCGCCACGCAGGCCGCTCCGTAACGGTCGATCACCAAACCCGGCAGGCCGTCGGACTCGCCGTAGACCAGGCGATAGTAAGGCTCCGCGTACAGCCGCTCGCGCAAGCGGAGCGCCGTGCGGATGCGCGCTGCCAGCCAAGCCGCATCGGGAAGCCGCCACGTTTCGAGCAGACGCGCACTGATGAGGGACTTGGGGTTTACATAGGCCAATCCTAGGGCCCGGTCATTGTGCGCGAGCACGCGCACCAGCTCGCCCGCCTGGAATTTCGGCAGCGGGGTCTGCCCTGTATCGACCTCGTTGCTGAAGATCCACAGATGTCCGGCGTGCAGCCGGCGATCTTCATTGCGTTTCAGGCGCAGCACGGGCAATTCTGCCGCGGACTTCGGGTCGGACATGGAAGGTACTTCGGCTATAGTGGGCCGGCATTCTAACCGACGCGGAGCTTTCGAATGCAGCGCAATCGTCTTGCCGCAGAGACCAGCCCGTACCTATTGCAGCATGCCGACAATCCCGTCGATTGGTATCCCTGGAGCGAGGAGGCGCTCGCGGCGGCCAAACGGGATCACAAGCCCATTCTGCTCTCCATCGGCTACTCGGCCTGTCATTGGTGCCATGTCATGGCGCACGAGTCGTTCGAGGATCCGGCCACCGCCGCGCTCATGAATCAATTGTTCATCAGCATCAAGGTGGATCGGGAGGAGCGGCCGGACCTGGACAAGATCTACCAGGTGGCCCAGCAAATGATCACTCATGGAACCGGCGGCTGGCCGCTCACCATGTTTTTGACTGCGGAAACCCAAGCGCCGTTCTTCGGCGGCACCTACTTTCCGAAGGAACCGCGCTACGGAATGCCTGCCTTCAGCGACCTCCTGCGCCGGGTGGCCGACTACTACCGCAGCCATGGCGCGGAGATCGCCGAGCAGAACGAGCAATTGAAACTCGCGTTCGCCTCTCTCGGGGCGGACGCGGCGGCTGATGATGTCACCATGGACGACTCGCCGCTGCGCGCGGCGCGCGCCGCGCTCGAACGATCCTTCGACCCCCAGTTCGGCGGCTTCAGCCAGGCGCCCAAGTTTCCGCACCCCGGCAGCATCGAGCGCTGCCTGCGGCATTGGCACCGTACCTCCACCCAAGCCACCCCCGACCTCCAGTCGCTGTACATGGCCAGCCTCACCCTGACCCGCATGGGTGAAGGCGGAATCTACGATCAGCTCGGCGGCGGGTTCGCGCGCTATTCCGTCGATGGCCGCTGGACGATTCCGCACTTCGAGAAAATGCTCTACGACAATGGGCAGTTGCTGTGCGAGTACTCGCGCGCCGCCCTGGCCACCGGCGAAGCCTCATTTGCGCGCATCGCCGCAGAAACCGCGGATTGGGTGCTGCGCGACATGCGCTCCTCTCAAGGGGGCCTCTACTCCAGTCTCGACGCGGATTCCGAGGGTCACGAGGGCAAGTTCTACGTTTGGACCCGAGCCGAGGTCCAGGGATCGCTGACGGCCCAGGAATATGCGGCGTTCTCGCGCCGCTTCGGTCTCACTCGGGACGCCAATTTCGAAGGCGAATGGCATCTGCACATCGTCGAGTCCATTGACGACATCGCGGCAGCGCTCGGCGAATCGGCACCGGCCGTTACCGAGCTGATCGATCGGGCGCGGGCCAAGCTCAAGACCCTGCGCGATGTTCGCGTCTGGCCGGCGCGCGACGAGAAGATTCTCACCGCGTGGAACGCGCTCGCGATCAAAGGGTTGGCCATCGCGGCGCGGGTACTCAAACGGCCCGACTTGGCCGATGCCGCCACGGCGGCCGTCGACTTCATCCGCCGCACGCTGTGGCGCGACGGCCGCCTGCTGGCCACCACCAAGGACGGGCGCGCGCATTTGCCCGCCTATCTCGACGACTATGCGTTTCTCGCCGATGCCCTGCTCGAGCTATTGCAGACCGGGTGGCGCAGCAGCGACTTGGAGTTCGCGCAGGCGCTCTGTGCCGTCCTGCTCGCGCAGTTCGAAGACAAGCAAGCCGGAGGATTTTTCTTCACCGCCGCGGACCATGAGCAGCTCATTCATCGCAGCAAGACCTTCAGCGACGACTCGGTGCCATCCGGCAACGGCGTCGCGGCATCGGTGCTGTGCCGCCTGGGGTACTTGCTCGGCGAATTGCCCTACCTCGACACCGCCGAGCGTACCCTGCGCGCCGGGTGGCCCCTGCTCCAGCAATACCCCCAGGCACATATGAGCTTAGGTGCAGCACTGGAGGATTTCTTGGCGCCGCCGCAGATTGTGATCGTTCGCGGCGATGCGGCACCGGTCGAATACTGGACCGAGAGCCTGGGTGGCCTGTATGCCCCGACTCGCATGATCTTCGGTATTCCCCGCGATGCCGCCGGTCTGCCGGCGGCGCTCGCGGCGAAACGCGCGACGGCGGACACTGTGGCCTACGTGTGCACCGGAATGACCTGCTCGGCGCCCCTCCGCGACTTGAGCGAGATCGCGCGCGAACTCAAGGCGGGGAGCGCCTGACGCGAGCGAGTGAGCATGCCACGCTCCAAGAAATCGTCCGCTGCGCTATGGGAACCGGAACCACGGGCGCGATCGGAGCCTCAGGACAATCCCGCGCTGCAGGCGATTTGGCATGCGGTGTGCGCCATTCCGCGCGGACAGGTGTCCACGTACGGGGCGGTTGCCCGAATTGCCGGATTCCCCGGCCGTGCACGGCAGGCGGGGTTCGCGTTAAAGGTCTCGCCCAAGGAACTGAACCTGCCCTGGCATCGGGTGGTCGGGGCGGGCGGGCGCATCGTATTTCCGAAGTCATCGCGAGCCCACCAGGAGCAGGCGCGGCGGCTGCGCGCCGAGGGAGTGTCGATCAAGAACGGCCGCGTGATGCTGTTTGCAATGACCAAGCTGAAGGAGCTGTAGCCGCCATAACGGCAATCTCACGCATCAGGTCACTGTCAGCCGGTGCTTCAATTCCGTGTTCAACCGATTTCTGAGATCGCCGTGCGATGCTTCCGAATATCGCGGCGCGGCATTCCAATCCAGCGCCCAGGGTTGCGCGGTGCGCGTGGTGTCGGGCTCGGTCGCGCGGCGCGGGAATAGGTGGGCATGCAGCGCCGGATCGACATTGCCGAATATCGCGTAATTGATGCGCACGCCCGCCGTGACTGCCAGCAAGGCATCGCCGACCATCGCCATGTCGGACAGGAATTGCGCGCGCAGCGCGGAGGTCAGCGCATTCAAATGCGGCACGATGGGATCGGGCAGCAGCAAGCAATAGCCCGTTAGCACCTGTCGCTCACCCATGACCACCCAACCGGAGCGCAGTCTGGCAACTGCGGGCGGATAATCCTCCGCGCGGCAGCGATCGACCAAGCCATGGATGACCGTGGGCGGCGTCATTGCCCGAGGGCCTTGCTCACGGCCGCGGCGTCCACCGGCGGCGCGGAGTTGCCGAAGTTCGAGCGCAAATAGCTGAACAGCGCCGCGGCGTCCGCGGGCTTCATCCAACCAAACTGCAGCATTTGCGTGGGATAGCGGCCCGCCGGCATGGCGGGAGGTCTTTGCCCCTTGAGCACCCATTGCGCCAATTGCCCGGGGTCCCCGAGCACCACGGGCGATCCGACCAAGGTTGGATATACGCCGGGAATTCCCATGCCGCTCTGCTGATGGCAGGGGACGCAGTTGCCGTTGTAGAGGCGCTCGCCGAGCCCCGCGATGGATGATGCGCCCGCGCTCGCTTCGGGCGCACTCGCCTGCGGGGCGCCGGGACCCTTTGCGGAGCAGGCGGCAAGCGTACCGGCCAGAGCGCAAACCAGCAGTACAATTCGTGTCTTCATTGGGCCAATGCTAGCAAATGGACCAGCGGGGCTACCGAAGAAATCGCGCTACCCGTCCTGTACCCTATCTAGATCGCCTCCTTGAGGTAGTGATCGTGGGCAATCGAATTCTCGTCCTCTACGGTTCCTATCGGACCGATCGCAAGGGCATCCGATTGGCGCACTTCGCTGTGCGCAAGCTTCGCGATCGCGGCGAGGACGCGGAGTTGATCGATGCCAAAGCGATCGGTCTGCCCATGCTGGATTGCATGCTGAAGGAATATGCCCCCGGCACCGCGCCTGCTGCGATGGAGAAACTCGGCGCCAAGATCCGCGAGGCGGATGCCTTCCTGTTCGTGGCCGGCGAGTACAACTGGGGTATGCAGCCTGGGCTGAAGAATCTGACCGACCACTTCCTCGAAGAGTGGTACTGGCGCCCTGCCGCGATTGCGAGCTATTCGGCAGGCCGACTGTCCGGCACTCGGGCAAGCTATTCCTGGCACAACACACTCTCCGAGATGGGGATGGTCGTCATCTCGAGTACGCTAGCCGTCGGACCGATCGCAGAGACGTTGGACGCGGCCGGCGATCCGATCGGTCAACGCGGTGCCGCGCTCGAGCATACGTTCTCGCGGTTCGCCGACGATCTTGCATGGTGGACTGAAGCCGCGAAGTCTCAGCGCGCAAGACGGGCGCCGCCCTATTGAGCTTAGCCCTTCCAAGTCCTGAACGCGCCGGTATCCAGGTGCACGAAATCCGATGCGCGGTAGTAACCGACGCCGCCGCGCTTCAACTCCAACGCCCGGGCGGCGAGATCCGCGCAGCCGATGCCGTCGACGCGCACGTCGATCGCCCTCCCCTGCATGTGCAGACTGTGCTGGGACACCTCGGGGCTGCGCTCGTGCAGCATGGCGTTGGTCTGCGGCGAACGATAGCCCGAGATCACGCTAAAGGCGGGAGCGACGCCCGCGGCGCGGGCGACCTCGACCAGGTAATCCATGAGAGCGGGATCCATGGCGTGCCGCTCACCGGTGCGAAAATCCCGCAAGACAACTGC
>JBARBX010000645.1:0-4736 GCA_049793535.1 Steroidobacteraceae bacterium
GGATGTAGGACTGCGCTGACCCCGGGATATCGGGGAGAGCCTAGTGCTTCACGAGAATTTCGCCCAATCCGCCGTCGGTCGCCGAGCTCCAATCGCTGACGGTGGCTTCGTAGATGGCGAGTTCGCGCAGCAGATCGGGCAGCGGCTGCGCCTTGCCCATTGCAAATCCTTGACCGTAGTCGACCCCCAGATCCGCCATCCGCGCCCGCAATACGTCGGTCTCGACGTATTCGGCGATGGTCTCCATGCACATGACCTTTGCGAGCTGAGCGATGGCCTTGATCATCGATTCCGAACGGGCGTTGACGACCGCGTCGCGGACGAAGCTGCCGTCGATCTTGAGATAGTTGACCGAGAGATCCTTCAGATAGGCCAGCGAACTGACCCCGGTGCCGAAATCGTCCAGCGCGAACTGGCAACCCAGATCTTGCAGGCTGTGCATGAAATTCTGCGCCTTGGCTAGATTGCCGATGGTCGCGGTTTCCGTCAGCTCGAAGCACAGGACTCCGGGCGGCAGGCTGCTATTCTTGATTTCGCCGATCACGTATCCCAGGAACGACTCGTCCTGCAGCGATTGACCGGACAGGTTGATGGCGAATCGCGCGATCTCCTCGCCGACCGACGCACTGTGTTCGCCGAGCAGCTCGCAGGCGCGATGCACCACCCAGCGATCCACGGTGGGCATGAGCTGGTAGCGCTCCGCCGCCGAGAGAAATTTGCCCGGCGGGATGATTTCTCCGCGGTCGCCCAGCATGCGGATCAGGATCTCGAATCGCGGACGGCCGTAATTGCCCCGCAGCGGTAGAATGGGCTGCGCATCGAGCCGGAAACTGTCGTTGCCGAGCGCTTCCCGCAGCTTGCCGATCACCAAGATGTCGGTGTGCCGCCTGATGATGCTCTGATCCGAATCCTGGAACATCTCGACGCGGTTTCTGCCGCGGTCCTTCGCCGCCTTGCAGGCGATCTCCGCCGTCGCCAAGGCATGCGCGAGCGGATTGTCCGAGCGGATGATGGGCGCGACGCCGAGACACACGGAGACCTCGAACGATCCGTGTCCCGGACGCGGCACGATGGCGGCGGCGGCGGCGCGGATCTTTTCGGCTACGATTGCCGATTTTTCCATGCTCGAATTCGGGATCAGCGCCGCGAGCCGATCCCCGGAAATGCGCGCCGACAGGGCGCCGGCGGGCAGGGACCTGGCCATGCATTCGGCGACGTTGACGATCACATCGTCGCCGACGTGCATGCCGAAGGTTTCATTGATGACGTGCAGCCGGTCGATGTCGAGGTAGAGAATGATGTGGGTTTCGGTGGAATTCGTCGACCCGAGCAGGGCTGCGGCCTGGCGCTCGAAGGCCTGCCGCGTCATGAGCCCCGTGCTCGCATCGTATTGCGCCTGAATGATGCTGGTGGCCCGTTTCGCCAGCACCTCGGCGATGCGCGTCTGGTGCAGATCGAAGTCCGCCGCGCTCGGCGGATTGAACAGGGCGAGCACGCCCATGACCCGTTCGGACGGATGCCGGACCGGGCAGGCGAGAATCTTGTACGGCGCCGCGACGTCGCTCGCGACCTTCGAAATGTGGTTGACCACGATGGTGCGCTGCTGTAGCTGCATCCAGGCCATCAAGTGATGCTGCGCGCGCTGCAGCGATTCCGGCGACATGGGCTGGCCGCTGTGCGTCAGGGAAAGCGCGATGTTCTTGTCCGGCACCCACAGCGCCGCGAGCGCGCAGCCCGTTCGCTCGAGTCCGGTCTTCATGATCAGGCCGAATTCGTAGTTGTCGCTCGAGGCCGCCGACTGGTGCGAAGAGATTTCCACCATGAGATCGAGGTCGCGTTCGCGCACATTGAGATCGCGCTCGCGAGAGCCCAATTTCGTCCGCAGCGACAGCTCGCGCCGCAGACACTCGAGCGCCGGCTGGACGAGCTGGCGCACGGTCTGCAGAGGCCGCGCTTCGGATTGCGTGCCCGACAAGCGCGCGATCAAACTGACGACGCCCAGGAGCTCGATGTGCTCGCCGCGCATCGCGAAGGAATACACCGCACGGTCGGCATCGAGCGTGCGCACGACTCCGGCGAATTCTGCCGGGTCGGACAGCGCCGTCGCGATGGTGTCCTTGATGATCTCGGTATTGTCGGAGAGATCCCACTCGTCCGATGCCCACACGAGGTTGCAGAAACCGTCATGCACCACGACTCCGCGCAAGGAAGGCATGAGCATTCGCAGCAGGCGGCCGTAGGGATCGAACGATGTGTCCGCGGTAGCGTCTTCGATGCCGGTAGATTTCATTTCCAGCACTAATGCCGTCCTAGCGAAATTGGGTTTCGGAATTGCCGTCAATGTGCTGGAAAATGCACGCGTGCGGCGTTGACGAGCGTCGCAGTTCAGCAAAACCCTGAACGGTGCCTGCCTCGTAAATTGACAATATCAGCGGGTTGTTGTGATGCGCATCGCGGATTCAGGGCTGGGAGCCTGTCTGAGCAGACAGGCTCCTGGCCCGCGTGCGGCGCGCCATGGCGGCGAGAAGAAAGCGCCCGCCGGGAATCCGCACGAGGCAAAACACTCTGCGCCAAAAACGCCTCGACTCAGGCGTGGTACGGGCCAGCGGCAGGCCATCGTAGAGCCGCGCCAGGGGTTCGTGCACGATCGCGCTTCGTGCTCCGAGGGTTATGCGGCGCCCGGACGACGTCGCCCGCAACTCCGCCTTGACGTCTTGCCACTCGACGTCGAGGTCGCGCAGGTCGGGGGACGCAAGGACCTCGGGCGCATGCGAATCCGCGCCGCGCAGCAAGACCTCTGCGGGCTCGAGGTCACCGCGCGAAAGCCGCCAGGTGCCGTCCTTGAGATCCTGTGCCACGAACTTGCCCTTTAAATGACATCGCATGTTCGGATTCATTGCCGCATCCTACGCGGTATGGACGATACGATGAAATTGCTCCCTGGCCAGGCATTGGGCGCCGGCGGTCGCCCGCGAATCGACTACCTGGCGGTGGCGACGCTGGCCTTTCCCTTCATGGTGAACAGTGCCGTTCAGGCGGTGCTGAATGCGACGGACACCTGGTTCATCGGGCGTTTGTCTCCCGCCGCCACCGCCGCCATCGGCGCGGTGTACTGGCCGATTTTGGTCTGCGTACTGCTGTTCGGCGGAATCGGACTGTCCGTGCAAACATCGGTGGCGCAGGCCTTTGGCGCTCGCCGCTATACGCGCGCATCTCAGGCCACCTGGACCGCTCTTTGGGCCTCGCTGTTCACGGTTCCTCTGTTCGTCTTGCTCAGCCTCGAAGGCTCGCGGATTTTCGCGCCTTTCGGCGTTCCCCACGACACCCTGCGGCTGGCTCTCGAATATTGGTTTCCGCGCATGCTGGGCGGTCCATTGGGAATAGCGCTGTGGTCGCTTCTCGGCTTCTTCAACGGCATCGGGCGTCCGATGGTCACTCTGTGGGTGACGCTCGGGGTTGCGCTCGCGAATGCCGTCTTGAACCAGCTATTCATGTTCGATTTCGGGTTGGGCGTTGCGGGATCCGGCTGGGCGACCGATGTCGCGCAGCTCATCGGAGTGGCCGCGGCCGGCGTGCTCTTCATGGCCAAGGCGGTACGGCGACAGTATCGCTCCGGTCTCACTCTGCGGCCGCACGGGCGGGCTTTGTATCGGCAATTCAAATTGGGATTTCCGATGGGCGTGCTGATCGCGGCGGACATACTGGGGTTTGCGCTGTTTCAGCTCATGCAGGTGCGCCTCGGCACCGTCGACGGTGCGTCCACGCAAATCGTCATGATGCTCACGTCCTTCTGCTACATGCCCGCGGTGGGCATCGCAATGGCAGGTACGACGCTCGTCGGGCAGGCCATCGGTGCGCAGCGCCGCGACTGGGCATTCACGGTGGGCAACGGCATCATCTGGATGGCCGTGTGCTACATGGGAGCGATCGGCGTGATGCTCGCGGCCGCCGGGCCGTGGGTCCTGCCCTTCTTCACCAATCGCGCGGATCCGGATGCTGCGAGCGTGGTGGCGCGCGGCTGCGTGCTGCTGTGGATTGCCGCCGGCTACCAATTGTTCGATGGGCTGAACATCGCCGGCAGCGCCTGCCTGCGGGGGGCGGGCGATGTGCGGCTTCCGGCCGTCATGGTACTTGCGCTATCTTGGCTGCTGTTCGTGCCGCTCGCGCATAGCCTGTCGTTTGCCGCGGGTGCCGGCTGGGTCGATTGGTTGCCGCAGTTTGGATTGGGTGCGGTCGGCGGATGGTTTGCCGCGCTGATCTATGTCTGCTGCTTGGGACTGATGCTGCTGCTTCGCTGGTGGTCCGGCGCGTGGCGGCGCATCACATTGCCGCTCACGTGAGGTATGGCGACTTGAGACGAGCCGCACTGGCGTTGATCCTCGGTGTGCCCGCTTGGGCATGGGCGGTCACGGGGGCGGGAATGCCGGCGGCGGTGGCAAAGATCATCGCCGCACAGCGGCTTCCGGCGAGCGCCGTCAGCATTGCCGTCATCGATGTGAATTCTGGCCGGCCCGTGTTCGATCTGAACCCGGATACACCGCGAAGTCCGGCCTCCACCATCAAAGTGGTGACGACGTTCGCGGCGCTCGACCTGTTGGGGCCCGCATATACCTGGCACACGCGAGCCCTGATGCACGGTACCTTCAATGATGGCGTGCTCGACGGCGACTTGATACTGCAGGGCGGCGGGGATCCCTACATGACCTTGGAGCGCTGGTGGAGCTTCACGCAGGGCC
>JBARBX010000646.1:0-4969 GCA_049793535.1 Steroidobacteraceae bacterium
GAGGACGCCGAATCCCGTGCGCTGGGAGCCGGGATCGATGCCGAGCACGCGAACGGTCACCGTGTCAGCGCAGCGCACACGTTCCACTCCGGGCCCCATTCATCGGATTTGTCATTGACGCGTATGATACCGGCAATACGCGCTTAAACCCACAGGCTCCAGCAGCGCAATTCAAATGGAAACAACGGCGTTAAACCGAGTCACGGCGAGCGAGCGGGTGGCAGCGGCGTTTGCCGCGGCGCGCGCACTCGACCCGCCCGGCGCAGCCGCGGACGCGGTGCGCACCGCCCTCGAGATCGCGGACATCGTGCGCACTCTCGATGCCGACGACGACGTGGTGGTCGCGGCCCTGCTGCAACCGCTGCTCGATGCCCAGGTCCTGGACTTCACGGCCGCCGAAAAGCGTTTCGGCGCCGATGCGGCGCGCCTGGCGCGCGCCCTGGGTCAATTGGGAGAATTCGGCCTGAGCGCCGACTGGAAGCCCGAGCAGGGTCTGGAGTCGAGCCAGGCGGAGGCACTGCGCAAGATGCTGCTGGCCGTGATCGGCGATGTGCGCCTGGTGGTGGTGCGCCTTGCCGCTCAATTGCAAAAAATGCGCGCGGCAAAATCACTCGACCCTCACCTGCAACGCAAGCTCGCCACCGAAACCCGCGAGGTCTACTCGCCGCTCGCCAACCGGCTGGGCGTGTGGCAGTTGAAGTGGGAGCTGGAAGACCTCTCCTTCCGCTATCTACAGCCCACCGACTACAAGCACATCGCGGCCGCCCTCAATATGCGGCGCTCCGAACGCGAGCGCTACATGGACGAACTGAAGGCGACGCTGCGCGGCGAACTGGGCAGCGCCGGCATCGAGGCGATCATCGAAGGACGGCCGAAACACATCTACAGCATTTGGCGCAAGATGCAGGCGAAGCATCTGGCATTCGAGCAGCTCATGGACGTTCGCGCCGCGCGGGTGCTGGTGAATACCGTGGCCGAGTGCTATGCGGCGCTCGGTGTCGTTCACTCGCTGTGGCAGTTCATCGCCGGGGAATTCGACGACTACATCGCGACCCCGAAGGACAATCTCTACCGTTCGATTCACACGGCGGTCATAGGACCGGGGGCGCAAGCCGTGGAAATCCAGATCCGCACCCATGAAATGCATGCCAACTCCGAGCGCGGTGTGGCGGCGCACTGGCGCTACAAGGAGGGGGGCCGCGTCGACCAAGCTTATGAGCGCAAGATCAACCAATTGCGCTCCCTGTTGGCGCCCGCCGAAGGCGGCGACACGCCGCGGGACTTTCTCGACCGCATGCGCGTCGATCTCTTCCAGGACCGGATCTATGTCCTCTCGCCCAAGGGCGAGATCGTGGATGTACCCGTGGGCGGCACGCCGCTGGATTTCGCCTACCAGGTACATACCGATTTGGGCCATCGCACCCGTGGCGCCAAAGTCAACGGGCGCATGGTGGCGCTCGACTACCAGCTCAAGAACAGCGAGACGGTGGAAGTCATTGCGGGCAAGGCGGCGCATCCGTCGCGCGACTGGCTGTCGCCGCAATCGGGCTTTCTCGCGAGCCCGCGCAACCGCAACAAAGTGCGCGCCTGGTTTCGCAAGCAGAACGAGACTCAGAACAAGGCCGAGGGACGGGCGCTATTCGATCGCGAGATCCAGCGCCTGGGCGTCGCGAATCCGCCCATCCCGGAGCTCTTGAACGAACTGAAATTGCCCAGCACCGAGAATCTGCACGAGGCTTTGGGATTGGGCGATGTGAGTCCGGCGCAAGTGGCGGGAGCCATCCAGCGTATTCTGCATGCGCGCGACTCGCATGCCGAGCAACCGCCGCGCACGCGGACCGCGGAGGTGCGCGAGCCGGAGATCGACGTGCAAGGCGTGGGCGATTTGCTGTCCACCTACGCCCGCTGCTGCAAACCCGTGCCGCCCGAGGCCATCGTCGGCTACATCACGGTGGGCAGGGGCGTCAGCATTCATGCGCAGTCGTGCGCCAATCTGGGCCGCCTCAGCCACAAGTCCCCGGCGCGCGTGCTGGCGGTGGCCTGGGGCAAGCTCGCATCCAAGGAATTCCCGGTGGAAATCGAAGTGCAGGCCTTCGACCGGCGCGGGCTGGTGCGCGACGTCAGCGCCGCGCTGGCGGACGACAAAATCAGCATTTTGGGAATGAACACCATCACCGACAAACGCGACAGCGTCGCCCATATGCATATCAAGATATCGATCACGGGATTGCCGCAGCTCTCGCAGGTGCTGGGGCGCATCGCACAATTGGCCAACGTGATCAGCGCACGGCGCAAGAAATAGGATCGTATTCCAGGATCTCGCCGTTGGCGAGCGACGCGCCGGTCAGCGCGAGGATGAAGGCCCAGTGACCGACAAGGAGCGTCGTCGCACTGTCGCCGCGGGCGGCCATGAAGTCTCGGAACGCCAGCGCGCGCTGCTTCGTCTGCTGTGCCGTTTCCATGCCGTCGTGCCACCACCGCGGCGGCAGATGCGCGAAATCGTGATGCGGAAAGCGGCTCGCGAGCACGTCGGGTGCACTGCCGATGTCGCAGGCATAGGCGGCCTGCTCCCGAACCTCCGGCATGATTCGCACCGAGGCGCGATGCATCTTCAGGATGGGCTGCGCGGTCTGCAACGCGCGGGTGAAGGGCGAGATGATGATATGGGTCAACGGCGCCTCCGCCAATCGCCCCGCCGCCGCCGCGGCCTGCTCAATCCCGAGCGGCGTCAGTTCGGGATCTTCGATTCCCGGGTCGATGCGAGTCGCGTTGAATAGCTGGTTGAAGTAGCTTTGGCCATGGCGCAGCAAGAACATGTTGCCCGCGCCTGGACCTAGCGATTGATCGCGTCGATGGCTTTCTTGTCCACCGCGAGGGCCGCCTCGTGGATCGCCTCCGACAGGGTCGGATGCGCGTGGATGGTGCGCTGAATGTCCTCGGTGCTCGCCGAATATTCCATCGCGAGCACCGCCTCGGCGATCAGTTCGCCCGCCATGGGGCCGATCACGTGAATGCCGAGAACCTCATCGTCGTCCTTGGCGGACACAATTTTCGCGAACCCCTGCGCCGCTTCCATCGCCCGCGCGCGCCCGCTCGCCGCAAAAGGAAATGTACCCACCTTGTAGGGCCGGCCGCTCGCCTTCACCTCTTCCTCGGTCTGTCCGACCCAGGCGATTTCCGGAGCGGTGTAGATCACCGAGGGAATGACCTTGTAATTCACTTCGCCGAAATGGCCGGCGATCAAGTCGGCGACCATGACGCCCTCCTCCTTGCCCTTGTGCGCCAGCATGGGCCCGCGCACCACATCGCCGATCGCCCAGACGTCCGGCACTCCGGTGCGGCAATGCTCGTCGACTTGAATGAAGCCGCGCTCATTGAGCTCGACTCCGGTGCCCTCCGCCAGCAACCCGTCCGTGAAGGGCCGGCGCCCGACGGCCACCACGAGTTTGTCCACCTTGAGCGTATGCTCGCCCTGCCCATCGGAATAGACCACATCGACCGCGCCGCCGGCGACCGTGGCGGCGGACACCTTCGCTCCCAGCTTGATGTCCAGACCCTGCTTTTTGAAGTGCCGCTGGGCCTCCTTCCCAATCGCCCCGTCCGTCATGGGCAGAAATTGGGGAAGTGCCTCGAGCACCGTGACCTCGCTGCCGAGACGGCGCCACACGCTGCCGAGTTCCAGGCCGATCACGCCGGCGCCGATCACGCCGAGGCGCGCGGGCACCGCATCGAACTCCAGCGCGTTCCAGGAATCGACGATGTACTTGCCGTCGTGGGGCACGGTCTTGAGCCGGATGGGCACCGAGCCCGAGGCCAACACGACGTGTTTGGCGCTCAGGGTCGTTTCGGCGCCGTCCGCGCCGGTTACCAGCACCCGGTTCCCCGGTAGCAGCCGTCCGTGTCCTTGAATACCGGTGACGCCGTTCGCCTTGAACAGGGCGGTGATCCCGCCGGTCATGGTCTTGACGACGGAGGCGCGCCGCTTCTGCATGGCGGCAAGATCCAGCGCGAGAGCGCCGATCTTGATGCCGTGCGTGGAAAATTCCTCCTTGGCGCGCTGGTACAGTTCGGAGGACTCGAGCAGCGCTTTGGAAGGAATGCAACCCGCGTTCAGGCAGGTGCCGCCGAAGGCAAAGCTGCCGTCGGTGTTCTTCCATTCATCGACGCAGGCGACCTTCAGCTTGTTCTGCCCGGCGCGAATCGCCGCCGGGTAGCCCGCGGGGCCGGCGCCGATGACGATGACGTCGTACACATCGCTCATACGCCGAGCACCATGCGCGCCGGATCCTCGAGACACTGCTTGACCGTCACCAGAAACTGCACCGCCTCGCGACCGTCGATGATGCGATGATCGTAGGTGAGCGCGACGTACATCATGGGGCGCACGACCACCTGACCGTCGATCACGACCGCGCGATCCTGGGTCTTGTGCATGCCGAGAATCGCGCTCTGCGGCGCATTGACGATGGGAGTCGAGAGCAGCGACCCGAACACGCCGCCGTTGGTGATGGTGAAGGTGCCGCCCGTGAGTTCCTCCATCGTGATCGTCCCCGCGCGGGCCCGCCCGGCGAAATTGGCGATGGATTTCTCGATGTCCGCGAAGCTTTGCAGATCGGCGTCGCGCAACACCGGAACGATCAAGCCGCGGTCCGTGGACACGGCGACGCCGATGTCGAAGTATTCGTGATAGACGATGTCGTTGCCTTCGACCGAGGCGTTGACCGTCGGGAATTTCTTGAGCGCTTCGACGCAGGCCTTGGCGAAGAACGACATGAAGCCGAGTTTCACGCCATGTTGCTTCTCGAACGAGTCCTTGTAGCGGGCGCGCAATTCGATGACGGCCTTCAAATCCACTTCATTGAACGAGGTCAGCAAGGCCTGCGTGGCCTGCGCCTGCACCATGCGCTCGGCGATTCGCGCGCGCAGCCGCGTCATCGGCACGCGCTGGTCGGTGCGCGCGCCGCGCGCT
>JBARBX010000647.1:0-4415 GCA_049793535.1 Steroidobacteraceae bacterium
GAACTGCTCCGACGGCGCACTGCCGCCCGCCGAACTCGTGACGCGGGCGGCCGCCGCCGGGATCGACGTCTTGGCGCTCACCGATCACGATACGGTGGCGGGGCTCGAGGAGGCGCACCGCAGTGCGGCGACCCATGGGCTGCGGCTCGTCCCGGGCGCCGAAATCTCCGCCTCCTGGCGCGTGCAGTCCATTCACGTGCTGGGGTTGTGGATCGATCCCGCCGGCGCCGAGCTGCGCATCGCGCTCGCGACACAGGAGGAGCGCCGCCGCGCGCGTATGCGCAAAATGTGCGCCCGCCTCGGGAAATTGGGTCTGCCCGGCGCGGAACTCCTCGCCGCGGTGGAGCTCTGCCCCGGCGTGCCGACGCGTGCGCACTTGGCGCACGCCCTGGTCGCCGGCGGCCACGTCGCCCGCACCGACGAGGCATTCAAGAAGTACCTGGGCGCGGGCAAGTCCGCGAATGTCGCCGCCGAATGGCCGGCACTCGATGTCGTGGTGGGGTGGATCCGCGCCGCCGGGGGCGTGGCCGTGCTCGCCCATCCGGCGCGCTATTCCCTATCGGCCGGTGCGCGCCGCCGCCTGCTGGCCGATTTCGCCGCGGCCGGAGGCGCCGCCCTCGAAGTGGTGAGCGGCGGCAATGGTGCGGAGCACGTCGAGTCGCTCGCGGTGCTGGCGGTGAAATATGGCTTCTTAGGGTCGGTGGGCTCGGATTTTCACGACCCGCAACTGACTTGGAATCCTCTCGGCCGCTCCCTTAAGCTACCCGATTGCGTCACTCCGGTGTGGCGCAACCACATAGAAAAGTGACCCGTGAGCGACGAAGAAAGCAACGTCAATACCGATCTGTTCAAGAACATCGAGCGCCTGCGCCAGCTCCGCATCGAGCACCGGGATCTCGATGACGTCATTTCGCGCCTCACCATGGATTTCAAAGTCGACGAGTTGCAAATGAAACGCCTCAAGAAGCGCAAGCTCATGCTCAAGGATCAAATAGCGAGACTCGAGAGCCAGCTCATTCCGGATCTGAACGCATGAACGAAATAGTGCAGCGCGTCGAGGCCTTCTTCGAGATCCTCGCGACGCGCAATGTGCTGATCGAGATCGGCGTGGTCGCGCTGTGCTTGGTTGCAGGCTGGTTGGCCGGCGCCTTTCTGCGCAACAATTTTCGGCAAAGCCACATCAGGGCCCCCGGGGCCCTGACCTGGGCTTATTTCGCCTCGAAGGGCAGCCTCGTGGCGGCGCCCGTCATCATCGCCCTGGGGCTCGTGGTACTGGCAAGAAGCGCGCTGCACGCCGCGCTTTTCGACGTCAACCTGCTGGACGCCGCGTCGCATCTGATCGGCGCCTACGTGGTGGTCCGCCTCGTCGTCCTCCTGTCGACGGCGAGCCTCGGCAACAAGTCGTGGATGCAGCACTGGGAAATCCGCATCACGCTGTTCATCTGGTTCGCCATTGCCGCCGAATACCTGGGCTGGCTCGATCCCATCATCAGCACCTTGGACAGCATCGGCATGGCGTCGGGCAAGAGCCGGATCTCGCTGTGGTCGGTGCTGAAGCTCCTGTTCACGCTGACCTTGTTCGTGCTGGTCGCGGCGTGGATCAGCCGCTGGGTCGAGCGGCGCCTCAAGCGCTTGAGCAATCTCGCGCCCTCTACGCGCATCGGCATCGCGAAATTCGCCAACGCGTTTCTGATCGGGCTCTCCATTCTCATGGGCCTGAATGCCGCCGGCGTCGACCTGACCGCGCTCACGGTGCTGACCGGCGCCATCGGCTTGGGGTTGGGCTTCGGCCTGCAGTCCATCGCGGCAAATTTCGTCAGCGGCTTCGTGCTGCTCATGGATCGCTCCATCAAGCCCGGCGACGTCATCAGCCTCTCGGGCCAGAGCGGCACCAGCACCGAGAGCTTCGGCTGGGTGCAGGAATTGCGCGGCCGTTATGTGGTGGTGCGCGACCGCGACGGCGTGGAGATGCTGGTGCCGAATCAGCAGCTCATTTCCAACGCCGTGATCAATTGGAGCTACACGGACCCGCGCATCCGGCTCAAGTTGCCCATCCGCGTGAGCTACCGCGACGATCCGGAACTGGCGCTGGCGATTCTGGTCTCGGCCTGCGAAGGACAGGCGCGGGTGCTGCGGGAGCCCGCTCCCGTGTCGCGGCTGATGCACTTCAGCGACAGCGGCATCGAACTCGAACTGCGCTTCTGGATCTCCGATCCGCAGGAAGGGGTCAACAATGTCCGCTCGGAGGTGAACCGCGCCATCTGGCGGCTGTTCAAGGAGCACGGCATCACCATCCCCGCGGCCCAGCGCGAGATCATCGTGCGCAACTCCTCGCAATGGCCCTGATCATCTCTCCCAGTCTCGTCATCCCCGACGAAGACTTGGAATGGAAGTTCATTCGTTCCTCGGGTCCGGGGGGCCAGAATGTCAACAAGGTGGCAAGCGCCGCGCAGCTGCGGTTCTTGCTGCCGCAGAATGTGAGCCTGCCGGCGGCCGTGAAGCATCGGCTGCGCCGGCTCGCCGGCCAGAAACTGATCGACGACGGCAGCATTCTGTTCAAATCCATGAGCGAACGCAGTCAGGAACAGAATCGCCGCGCTGCCGAGGCGCGGCTGGAAGGCTTGATTCGCGCGGCGCTGGTGGAGCCGAAGATCCGCAAGAAGACCCGTCCCACCAAGGGCTCCCAGGAACGGCGCATCGACTCGAAGAAGCGCCGCGGCGCAACCAAGCAGGGGCGCGGCCGGATCACTGGCCGAGAGTGACCTGCAGAATGCTGTGCCGGATTTGCTCCGACAGCACGAGCTGGGCGTCCGCGGCCACGGCCAACAGCGGCTCGCCGTAGAGAAGCTCGCCGCTTGCGGAGTCCTGGATCACGTTCCTCCGGCGCAGCAGGTCGATGAAATTGCGGAACAGGCTCTTGTCGAAGAACTCCGGCGAATTCAGCCCGTAAAGCACCGAAATGCGCTGCGCCATAAGATGGCAGCGCTGCTCCAGCGCCTGCTGGCTGGTGGTGCCGCTGCCGGATTGCAGCAGCAGCGCGATGACCAGGTAGTATCGTTCCACCGTTTGAATGGTCGCCTGCGCGAGCACCGACAGCCGCATGGCCTCGAGCGAGGTCGAGGCGGGGCGCCGCCATTCGCTGCGGTCCGCGTCGGCTTGCAGGAGATTGAGCCAGGCGAAGGTGTCGAGCAGGGATTCCACGACCGCGCCCACCTCGGTTTCCTCCCAGCGCAGGTACAGCTCGGCGGATATGTAGGGGTACACGCGCCACACCAGCCGATGAATGTCCGCCGAGCGCATCGCGGCGTTGCTCACGAAACAGCAGGCGAGCAGCGAGGGCATGGCGAAGAGATGCAGGATGTTGTTGCGGTAGTATGTGGCCAGCACGGCGTTCTCGGCGTTCATGCGCATGATGTCGCCGAGCGGATGCTTCTGCCTGTCGAGCAACCCGAAGCTTTCCGCGTAGTGGATCATTTGCGCCCCGCTTTCCGCCGGGATGGTCACCAGCGGCCCGTAGGGTGCATGGCGCAGCAGCCGTTGATACAGCTCGATCTGCTGACTCAGTTCCGTCTCGGCCAAGGCCTGGCGCGGCGTCGCCAGCATCGCCATCGCCACCAGACTGATCGGCGTCACGGCGGCGGCGGCGTTGATTTCGATGTTGATGCGTGCGGCCAGGTCGCCGACGACGCGCTCCAGCCATCCCGCCCGCGGCTCCACGTCGCGCCCGCGCACAAACTCGTCGAGCGAAATGGGCTGGCCCAGGTTGACATGCACCTTGCCGAGCTTGCTGCGCAGCACCGACACGGCCGCCTTGATCAGACCGAGCACGCTTTCCTTTTCTTTGGGCTGTCCCGACAGTTCGCCGATGTAGGTGCGTCCCTCGACGATGCGCTCATAGCCGAAATATACCGGCATGAACACCACGGGGCGCTTCGGATCGCGGCAATAAGCGCGCACCGTCATCGTCAGCATGCCGGTGCGCGGCGAGAGCAGGCGCCCGGTGCGGCTGCGCCCGCCCTCGATGAAATATTCGAGCGCGTGGCCGCGCGCCATCATGAAGCCCAGATACTTGGCGAACACCACGGCGTAGAGGACGTTGCCCTTGAAGCTGCGGCGCAGGAAAAATGCGCCACCCTTGCGCAGAAAGCGTCCGATCACCGGCAGGTTGAGATTGATGCCCGCGGCCACGTGCGGGACCGCAAAACCCTTGCGGTAGATCACATAGGAGAGCAGCAGGTAATCCATGTGGCTGCGGTGGCAGGGAACGTAGATGATCTCGGCGCCGTCGCCGACCTCGGCGAGCTTCTCGACATGTTCGAATTGCACGCCGTCGTACAGACGATTACACAGCCATCCCAGAATCATGGACATGAACCTGACGAAGGCCTCGGAGTAATTTGCGGCAATCTCCACGG
>JBARBX010000648.1:0-10277 GCA_049793535.1 Steroidobacteraceae bacterium
TCTTTACCCAGATGCTCAATGAGCTGGGTCTGGCCGTCACGGTGGAGCAGGTGTTCGAGCAATTCGTCGGCAAATCGCTGACCGAGTGCCTCGAGAAGGCCGCACAACTCTTGAAGAGGGACGTGCCCGAGGACTTCACGCAATCGTATCGCGAGCGCTCCGCGGCGGCTCTCACGCGCGAGCTCAAAGCAGTGCCGGGCATAGAACGCGTGCTGCAGGCGATCCAAGTACCGTACTGCGTGGCCTCCAACGGGACCATGGAAAAAATGCAGGCCACGTTGGGGCTGACCGGCTTGCTGCCCAGATTCAAGGGCAGACTGTTCGGCATTTCGGAAGTTGCCCGAGGCAAGCCGCATCCGGACATCTTCCTGTATGCCGCGCAGAAATCCGGAGCCTCCCCCTCCGCGTGTGCGGTCATCGAAGACACAGTCACGGGGGTCGCGGCCGGGGTGGCAGCGGGAATGACGGTCTTCGGCTATTGCGCGAATACGCCGGCGCAACGCCTGATCGACGCCGGCGCTCACTACACCTTCGATTGCATGAGTGAGCTTTTGGATTTGCTTCGCAACCCTGTCGATCGCGTCCGAGGTGATACATGTTCAACGCAGTCCTGATCGAGCGCGACGAGCGCGGGTACCGAGCGACGTTCACGGCTCTGGATGACGCCCGCTTGCCGGCCGGCGATGTCGCCGTGCGCATCGAGTATTCCACGCTCAACTACAAGGACGCGCTCGCGATCACCGGCAAGGCGCCGGTGGTGCGCCAATTTCCCATGGTGCCGGGGATCGATTTAGTCGGCACGGTCGAGGCGTCGGAGAATCCCGCGTACCGTACCGCAGATCGGGTGTTGCTCAACGGTTGGGGTGTCGGGGAACAGCATTGGGGAGGACTCGCGCAGCGTGCCCGGGTGAAGGGGGAGTGGCTCATTCCGCTACCCGCGCGATTTACGGCCCGACAGTCCATGGCCATCGGAACGGCGGGCTATACGGCGATGCTCTGCGTCATCGCTCTCGAACGGCAGGGGGTGAGGCCCGACAGCGGAGAAATACTGGTGACCGGCGCGGCGGGAGGAGTGGGCAGCGTCGCGGTTGCCGTGTTGGCCAAGCTGGGGTTCAGGGTGGCAGCCATGACCGGCCGTCCCGCCGAGGCCGATTACCTCAAGCGCCTGGGCGCCGCGGAGATCCTGGACCGGGCAGCGTACGTGAGTGCGGGAAAACCGCTTGCCAAGGAACGTTGGGCCGGCGCCATCGACGTGGTCGGCAGCCACACCCTGGCCAATGTGTGCGCCTCCATGCGTTATCGAGGCGTGGTCGCGGCCTGCGGGCTCGCCGGGGGCCTGGATTTTCCCGCGACCGTGGCGCCCTTCATCTTGCGGGGAGTCACGCTTGCAGGAGTGGACAGCGTGATGTGCCCGCGGGCGGACCGCCTGGAGGCATGGCAGCGACTGAGCCGAGACCTCGACGTCGACAAGCTCGAGTTCCTCACCGAGGAAATCGGCCTGTCGCAAGTCATCGACCGCGCCGCCGGGTTTCTCGAAGGGAAGGTCCGCGGGCGCGTGGTCGTGGATACCAGCCGCTAGTCTAGTGGGCGGCGCCGATCAGGATGATCCAGCCGAGCACCAGCACGGCCAGAAAGATCGTCTCCGCCGCGATGAGAGCAATAGCCGTCGTGCCCACCGCCATCATTTCTCGCAGGCTCGTCTTCATGCCGAGAGCCGCCACCGAAATGACCAACAGCCATTTTGATGCCTCCGTCAGAACGGAGGCAATGGGCTTGGATACGAGAGAGAAGCCATTGAGCGCCGCCAGCACGACGAAGCCGACGACAAAGCCCGGCAGCAGCGCGACCTTATTCGGTGTGGAATTGCTCCGCGCCCTGCCGCGCGCCGCGAGCAGAGTTATGACCAAGACCACCGGCAGGAGCATGGTCACACGCATGAGTTTGACGATGGTGGCGGTGTCGCCGGCCTGCGGCGAGGTGGCGTAGCCTGCGGCGACCACTTGGGCGACATCGTGAATGGACCCGCCGAGGAACCGTCCGGTCTGCGACGGATCCCAATGCAAATGAGAGATGAGCGCCGGGTACAGCAGCATGGCCACGGTGCTGTACGTGGTGATGCAGGCGATCACCACCACGGTGTCGCGTTCCGAGTCCTTGCGGGGCCAGGCCACGGCGATGGCCATGGCGGCGGATGCGCCGCAAATTCCAACGGCGCCGCCGGAAAGCACGCCGTAGCGGCCGTCGAGCTTCATGGTCTTGGCGAGCGTCCAGCCGAAACCGATGGTCAATGGAACGGTCACCGCGACCATGGCCGCCGTCGACCAGCCGAGACTGCCGATTTGACCGAAGGTGATGCGCAGTCCGAGCAGCGCGACGCTGATACGCAGCAGGGTGCGCGCCGACACATTGATGCCCGGCGCGTAGCGCGCTTCGGTCGACAGTTGATTCAACGCCATGCCGAGCAGCAGAGCGAAAATGACGGGCGGTGCGTGGTAGTGATCCGACAAGTAGGTCGCCGCAAGGGCGACGATCAAAGTGGATGCCATTCCCGGGCCGATGGCTAGGCTAAGTGAGCGAAGGGCGCTCGGGCGCCAGCGGTCGATGAACGCGGAAAACTGCATTAGGCGGATCTTACCCGCCGCAGCGCGTCGCGCCATCCCGCGATTTGAATCCGCCGCTCGGGCGCACTCAAGTCCGGCTCGAAGCGAGTCTCCGACCGGGGGAGCGCGCCAATCTCGCGCAACGATCCATACACACCGCAGCCCAGTCCCGCGAGGCATGCGGCCCCGAACGCCGTGGACTCCGCGATGGCCGGCCGCCGAATCGCCATCCCTAAGACGTCCGCCAATCGCTGCATGAATAGATTGTTCTGCGACATTCCGCCGTCCACCTTCAGAGTCTCCGGCCGAAGGCCGTCGGCAGCCATCGCGTCCAGCAGATCGTAGGTTTGATAGGCGACGCTATCCAGCGTGGCGCGCGCGATCTCCGCGCGCGAGGAAGCCCGCGTGAGCCCCAGTATCGCGGCGCGCGCGTCGGGATCCCAATAGGGCGCTCCCAATCCCGTGAACGCCGGCACCAGGTAGACTCCGCCGCTGTGCGGCGCCGATGCGGCGAGTGTCTCGATGTCGGATGCCCGAGAGAGGAGGCCGAGTCCATCGCGCAGCCACTGAACCGCAGACCCCGCCGACAAGATCGAGCCTTCCAGCGCGTAAGTCACCACGCCGTTCAGCCGGTAGGCGATGGTGCCGAGCAGGCGGTTCTTCGAGGATACGAGCCGCTGCGCAGTGTTGAGCACCAAGAAAGCGCCGGTGCCGTAAGTACTCTTCACGTCTCCCGCCGCGAAGCAGGCCTGTCCGATGAGGGCCGCTTGTTGATCGCCGGCGACGCCGCGAATGGGCAGCGATTGACCGAGCACTCCCGCATCGCTGCACCCGAAGTCTCCCGCACTGTCCCGCACTTCCGGCAGAACGCTCATCGGCACGTTGAACATTTCGCACAGCGCCTCGTCCCAGCGGCCCTTGCCGATGTCGTAGAGCGCAGTACGGCTCGCGTTCGTGGCATCCGTGAGATGCAGCCGGCCGCCGCTCAGGCGCCAGATGAGGAAGGTATCGACGGTGCCGAAGGCAATGTGGCCGGCCTTGGCGGCTTCGCGTGCGCCGGGCACGCGGTCCAGAATCCAGGCGATCTTGGTCGCCGAAAAATACGGGTCGAAGCGCAAGCCGGTCTTACGGCCGATTTCCGCCTCGCCATGGTCCGCGGCCAGTTGCCGGCATCGGTCCGCGGTCCGGCGATCCTGCCAGACAATGGCATTGTAGATGGGGGCGCCGCTGTGCCGGTCCCAAAGGATGGTGGTTTCTCGCTGGTTGGTGATGCCGATGGCGGCAACGCCTCGCCGGGCGTCGCGCAGTTGCTGCAGCACTCGGCGGCTGGTCGAGGTGACCGTGGCCCAGATCACTTCGGCGTCGTGCTCCACCCAGCCAGGGCCCGGATAGATCTGCTCGAAACTCTCCTGCTCCAGCGCCACGACTTCGCCCGCGGCCGAGAAGCCGATGGCGCGAGTGGAACTCGTTCCTTGGTCGATCGCGAGCAAGATGTCGTCAGGCATTGCTTATCTTTTTTGAGCGGACTCGAGGCGAGCCTTAGGCGTTGGAGGATAGCGGCTCGCAAGTTCGGCGCAAGCCTGACCGCACTGTCCGGTATCGTCCGCGGACAGTGTCCGCGGACACTGGGTTCCGGCGTGACTGCGAATAACTATCAGCAAAACAATAACTTATACGGACCGCTGGAGTGGCACGGCGCTTGCTTTGCCTGAATGGGGACTACTACAGGCGAGGGCCATGCGGCGTTATTCAGCGGCGATCATCGCGATGGCCTTGGCGGCAAACTTAAGCCTAGCCAACGACCTCAAGGATCTGTACGAGCTCGCGTTGACGCGCGACGCGTCCTTGCAGGCCGCCGGCTTCCAGCGCGATGCAGCCATCGAGGCCAAACCTCAGGCGCTCGCCGCATGGCTGCCCCAAGTCTCGGCTGCCGCGTCGGCCACGCGCGAGCGCGCGGGCTTCGAGAGCGCACCCTCGCCCGGCAGCCAGGCCGCCGACTGCACCTTGAACGCCAGCTCCGATTCGCAGCATTGTTATGGAACCGCGCGCAGCCTGGGGTTGAACCTGTCGCAGACGCTGTGGAGCTTCCAGGCCTTCAGTCAACTCAAGGAAGCGAATTTTCAAGCCGCCGCCGCCGAGGCCGCATTCCGCAGCGCCCAGCAGAATCTGCTGCTGCGCGTTGCGCAGGCGTATTTCGGCATTTTGTCGGCGGCCGATCAGCTCGCCGCCAACCGCGCCGAGCGCGACGCCTTCGAAACCCTGCTCACTCAAGCGCGGACCCGCGAGCAAACGGGGGTCGGCCCGCGCAGCGACGTCCGGCAGGCACAGGCCTTCTTCGATGCCACCGAACAAAGCGTGATCGATGCGCAGAATGCCCTGGACGATGCGAATCTGGCCCTCACCGAGATCGTGGGGTCGCACTCCGCCACGATTGCGCCGCTGCGCCAGGACATCCCGCTGTCGTCGCCCGAGCCGGTGTCGGCCGAGGAGTGGGTGGTGTCGGCGCGCCGGGACAACTTCGATGTGAGAACCGCGGAGCTCAAGATGGAAGCGGCGGAGCGCGACATCTCTGCGCAGAGGGGCAGGGGGCTGCCCAGCTTCTTGCTCACCGGCTCGAGTTCCAAGCTCACGCAGGATGAGGTGCTGGGCGGCAATCAAACCCTGGACACCGTGGGAGTGTCCTTTAGCTGGCCTCTGTTTCAGGGAGGCGCAATCGCCTCGGCCGTGCGCCAATCGCGGGCGCTATACCGCGAGGCGCAAGCCGGCTACGACTCGGCGCAGCGCGATACCGAGCGCCAAATCCGCGCCGCCTTTCGCGGCATCGTCAGCGGTATTCAACGCATCGGCGCGGCGCGGCGCGCCGTCGATTCCGGGCAGGGCGCGGTTGAGGCGAGCCGGCGCAATGTGGAATTCGGCACCGGCACCGAGTTCGACCTGCTGAATGCCCAGAACAACTATTACGCGGCGGTACGTGCCTACAGCCAGACTCGCTACGACTATTTGACGAATGTGTTGATTCTGAAGCAACAAGCCGGCCGACTGAGCGAGCATGATCTGCTCGCCATCGATGACTTACTCGTCGAGAAGGGTTCATAAGCATGCGGCTACTACCCAAGGAGCCCGTCATGCTGCGCGACACCGCAGGTCAGGATCGCGTGATCGAACGTGCGAGTCCCTGGAAGCGTCATCGAGCGTGGCTCTTGGCCGGGCTCGCCGGGGCCGTCGCGCTCGGCGTGTTGCTGAGCTTTCTGCTGCGCTATTCCGGCGCCGGCGCCTCGGTCGATCGCTCGCGGCTCACGATTGCCACAGTGGAGCGGGGCAGTTTCGTCCGCGACATCGCCACCGACGGCCAGGTCGTGGCGGCCGTCAGTCCCACGCTGTACGCCAACGCCCTCGGCACCGTCACTCTCAAGGTGCATGCAGGCGACACGGTGTCCAAAGGGCAGGTGCTCGCCGTCGTCGACAGCCCCGATCTGACCGCCAAGCTGTCGCAGGAGCAAGCGACGGCCGTGGGTCTGCGCATCGATTGGCAGCGCGCAACGCTCGATGCCGAACAAAAGCTGCAGCAGCTTCGGGACGCGTTCAACCAGGCGCAGGTCGACCAAAAGACGGCGCAGCGCGAGCTCGATCGCAGCCGCAAGGCGTATGAACTCGGTTCCTATACCGAACTACAGGCGCTCAAGGCGCAGGACTCGCTGGAGAAGGCGCAGTTCGCGTACAGCCAGGCGAAAATGAACTTCGAGTCGCAGCCCAAGCAGAACCGCTTCGACATCGACAGCAAGAAGGCCCTCTATGATCGGCAGGCACTGCTGGTCGCCGACCTGAAACGCCAGGTCGACGGACTGAACGTAAAGTCGCCGGTGGACGGCCAGGTCGGGCAGGTGCAGGTCGCCGATCGCGCCAGCGTCGCCAAAGACGCGCCGCTGCTCACGGTGGTGGATTTGTCCGCCCTCGAAGTCGAAATCAAAGTCACCGAGAGCCTCGCCCGCGACCTGCGCCCGGGCATGAACGCCGATCTCGAGGGGGCGGGCCACCACTGGGCCGGAACCGTGAGCGGCGTGTCTCCCGAGGTGGTCGCCGGCCAGGTGACGGCGCGCCTGCGCTTCGGCGCGGAGAAGCCGGCGGGCCTGCGCCAGAGCCAGCGGCTCTCGGTTCGAATCTTCATCGACCGTCGCGACAATGTGCTGATGGTCGACCGCGGCGCCTTCGTGGACCAGGAGGGCGGCGGGTTCGCCTACATCGTCCACGGCAATGTGGCCGAGCGCCGGCCGGTGCGACTGGGCGCCGCCAGCATCGCCAAAGTTGAAATACTCGACGGGTTGTCGGCCGGCGATCAAATTGTCATTAGCGGTACCGACGAATTCAAGTCGGCGCAGCGAGTCATTCTTAGTCATTAACGCGCGAGAACACCATGCTCAAGATGACCCATCTGTCAAAAGCGTATCGAACCGAAGTCGTCGAGACCTACGCCTTGCGCGATTTCTCGATTCATGTGCGCGAGGGCGAATTCGTCGCCGTCACCGGGCCGTCGGGATCGGGCAAGACCACCTTTCTCACCATCGCCGGGTTGTTGGAGGAGTTCAGCGGCGGCGAATATCAATTGGACGGCGCCAACGTGCGCGGGCTGAACGACAACCAGCGCTCGAGACTGCGCAATGAGAAGATCGGCTTCATCTTTCAGGCCTTCAACCTGATCCCCGACTTGAACGTGCAGGACAACATCGACGTGCCGCTGCGCTATCGGGGCTTCGACGGCGCGGAACGGCGCCGCCGCATCCAGGAATCGCTCGCCCGGGTCGGCCTGTCGGCGCGCGGTCGGCACTACCCCGCGGAACTCTCGGGCGGCCAACAGCAGCGCGTGGCCATTGCACGGGCACTCGCCGGATCGCCGCGGCTGCTGCTGGCGGATGAGCCCACCGGCAATCTCGACACCCAAATGGCGCGCGGCGTTCTGGACTTGCTCGAGGAGCTGCACCGCGATGGATCCACTATCGTCATGGTGACCCATGACCCGGAACTCGCGGTCCGCGCCCAGCGTGAGGTGCACATCGTCGACGGCCAGGTGGTTGACCTGGCGCCGCAGCCGCGCCTGGTCGCGGGCAATCACGTCAACACTTGAGGATCTGCCATGCTCAACTATTATTTGACTTTGGCGTTGCGCAGCCTCAAGCGCAATGTCGTGCTCACCGTGCTGATGATCGCCGCCATCGGAGTGGGCATCGGGGCGTCGATGACCACGCTGACGATGTTTCGCGCCATGGCGGGCGACCCGATTCCGAACAAGTCGCGGCAACTGTTTGCCGTGCAGATCGACAACTGGGGGCCGAGTAAAAAATTCGCGATCGGCGGCGACAAGGACAATCTCCAGGAACAGATCAGCTATCCTGACGCCATCGGTTTGATGAAGGCGCACGCCGCGCACCGGCAGTCGGCCATGTATGCCACGGGCTTCGCGCTGACGCCGTCGAACCCGGACTTGCGCCCCTTTCAAGTGCAGGCCCGTGCGGCGTACGCGGATTTCTTTCCGATGTTCGAAGTGCCGTTTCGTTATGGAGCGGCTTGGACCCCCGCTGACGACGACGCTCATGCGGACGTGGTCGTGATCAGTCATGACTTGAACGACAAGGTTTTCGGCGGCGCCAACTCCGTCGGCAAGACCTTGAATCTCGATGGCCACGAATATCGCGTGGTCGGTGTGCTGGACCGCTGGGAGCCAACCCCCAAATTCTACGACCTCAATAACGACAAGTACGGCAAACCCGAAGAAGCATTCATTCCCTTCACTCGCGCCATCGATCAGCAACTGGCATCGTGGGGAAACAACAACTGCAATGGCGATACGCCCCCCGTGCCGGGCTGGGAAGGCCGAATCCATTCCGAATGCATTTGGCTGCAGTTCTGGGCCGAATTGCCCACCGCCGCCGACGTGGAGCACTACCGCGCCTTCCTGAACAACTATGTGGCGGAACAGCGGCGTCTGGGCCGATTCCACTGGGCGCCCAACACGCGGATCCGCAACGCACGGGAATGGCTGGCCTATGAGCACGCCGTCTCCACCGAAGTACGCATCCTGGTGCTGGTGTCGTTCAGCTTTCTGGCGGTGTGCCTCCTCAATGCCATGGGCTTGATGCTGGCGAAGATCATGGGGCGCGCCGGCGACATCGGCGTGCGCCGGGCACTCGGCGCCAGTCGGCGGGCCATATTCGGCCAGTGTCTGATCGAGGCGGGGGTGGTGGGCCTGGCGGGCGGACTGCTCGGGCTCGCGCTGACGGCGCTCGGCCTCGCCGGCCTGCATTCGCTCTTGTCGGACGAGGTGAATAGGCTGACGCATTTCAGCATGAGCGACGTCGCCATCGCGGTGGCGCTCTCGGTGGTCGCCACCGTCCTCGCGGGACTGTATCCGACCTGGCGCGCCGCGCAGGTGCAGCCCGCCTGGCAATTGAAAGCTCAATAGGGGAAACACCATGGAACTGCGTCCCATACTCTCCGCCATGCGCCGCAATAAAGTCGGCGCCATCCTCATCGGCGTGCAAATGGCGATCACTCTGGCGATTCTTTGCAATGCGCTGTTCATCATCGAACAGCGCGTTGGCCTGACGAAGCGCCCAAGCGGCGCGGACGAGGGCAATGTATTCGTCATTGGCAATCAATGGGTGGGCCACCCGCCGGACCTCAAGGCGAAACAGCAGGCGGACTTGGCGGCGCTGCGCTCCATGCCCGGCGTGGTCGATGCGACCGCGACCAATTCGTATCCCATGAGCAATGGCGGCTCGACCGACGGTGTTCTCCTCAAGCCTGATCAGAAGGAGCCCACGGCGCTGACGGCCTTGTACTTCGCGGACGAGCACGCCTTGAACACGCTCGGGCTCAAACTGATCGCCGGCCGCAACTTCAATTCCGAAGAAGTCCTGGACAAGGTTGGGTACATCGACTTTACGCCGCCGCCGGCCGTCATCATCACCCGGGCGCTGGCCGAGAAATTGTTTCCCGGGAAAAGCGCGCTGGGTCGGTCCGTCTACAGCGGGTTTGAGAAAAAGGCCGTGCCCATCGTGGGCATCGTCGACCGGTTGCAGGTGCCATGGACGCAGGCGGGCGGATGGGGCGCGAAGTTCTTCGATAGCTCCGTCATCGCGCCGTTCCACTTTCTGTCGCCTTACGCTTATTACATCGTGCGAACGAAACCAGGCCAACTGCCTACGGCCATGAAGGCGGCGGAAAATACTCTGTTCGATCTGGACCGAGCCCGGGTCATCGGCAAGACCCAGACTCTGGGAGAGGTTCGCGCCGACGCCTATCAGGACGATCGCGGCCTGGTGGTCATCCTGAGCGTGGTGTGCGCGGCGCTGGTCGCGGTCACCGCGTTCGGGATCGTCGGCCTCACCAGCTACTGGGTGTCGCAGCGCCGCCGCCAGATCGGCATCCGCCGCGCGCTCGGCGCGACGCGAAACGCTATTGTTCAGTACTTCCAGACCGAGAATTTTCTGATCGCGGCGGCGGGCTCCTTGGTCGGGGTCGGCATGGCGGTGGCTTTGAACTTGTGGATGGTGTCAACCTTCGAGATGGAGCGGCTGAATGCCGGGTATGCGTTCCTCGGCGCGATTCTCGTGCTGCTGCTGGGCCAGCTCGCGGCGCTGTGGCCCGCGCTGAAAGCCGCGTCCGTGCCGCCGGCATTGGCGA
>JBARBX010000649.1:0-5396 GCA_049793535.1 Steroidobacteraceae bacterium
CTGGTCGCGAGCCTGACTCTGCTGTTGCTGCTCGCGGCGGGCGGCATCCCCTGGATTGCCGTTCCCTTTCTGTTGGGATGGCTGTGCGCGCCGATCGTAGCTCGGTCCGTCAGCCTGCCGGCGCAGCCGGCGAGGCGGGAAGCCCTGACTGCGGACGATGCACGGCGGATGCGCATCATGGCGCGCCAGACCTGGAGTTTCTTCGACACCTTCGTCACGGCGCGGCAGAACATGTTGCCGCCCGACAATTTCCAGGAAACGCCGAATGCCGTGGTCGCGAATCGCACCTCGCCCACCAACATCGGACTGTATCTATTGTCGGTCGCCGCGGCGCGGGAATTCGGCTGGATCGGCACCATTGACGCCGTGGAGCGGCTGGAGGCCACGTTCTCCACGCTCGACACGCTCGAGCGGCATCGCGGGCATTTCTACAATTGGTACGACACGCACGATCTTCGCCCGCTCGATCCGAAATACGTGTCGACGGTGGATAGCGGCAACCTGGCGGGTCATCTGCTCGCGCTCCAAGGCGTCTGCCGCCGCTGGTTGAGCGAGCCCAAGCCGGCTGCGCTCGACGTCAGCGGAATTCTCGACACCCTCGAGCAATTGCGCGAGGTCGCGCGGATTCTCGAGGACGGCCGGCGCAACTACGGCGTGTCGCCGCGTCAATTGGGCGCCGCGGTCGATGCCCTTCATGCCTCCCTTGAATGCATCGACTCGGCCGATCAGGCTGCGGCGCTGACCGCGATCCTGCGGCAGGTCGACGACGTTTGCGACTTGGCCCAGGCCCTGACCGATGAGCGGCCCAAGGGCGGCGACATGCCACTGCTGCACTGGTCCGACATGCTGCGTGCCAACGTCCAAAGCCGACTGCGCGACATCGGCGCGAACCCCGCCGCCACAGCTTCGCTCGCTGAACGGCTGGATGCGCTTGCGCGCAGTGCGCGCGAGCTTGCGATGGCCGCGGAATTCGGATTTCTGGTGGATCCGGCGCGTCAATTGCTGAGCATCGGCTATAAACCGCTGGATCGCGCACAGGATCCCAGCTGCTACGATCTTCTGGCATCGGAGTCGCGCCTCGCCAGCTTCGTGGCGATCGCCAAGGGTGATCTGCCGGTTCGTCATTGGTTCAGATTGGGCCGCTTGCTCACGCCCTTGGGCAGAGGCTCGGCGCTGGTGTCGTGGACCGGTTCCATGTTCGAGTATCTGATGCCGGTACTCGTCATGCAGGAGCCCGAGGGCAGCTTGCTCGGCGATACCTCGCGCCTGATCGTGCAGCGTCAGATCGAGTATGGGAATGAACGGATGCTGCCGTGGGGAGTGTCCGAGTCGGCCTTCAATGCGCGCGACCGGGAATTCACCTATCAATACTCGAGCTTCGGCGTCCCTGGCTTGGGCTTGAAGCGCGGTTTGGGCGATGAGGCCGTGGTGGCGCCCTATGCCACCGGGCTTGCCATGATGATCGATCCCAAGGCCGCCATGCGCAATTTCGAGCGCTTGCAGAAACTCGGGGCGCGCGGCCCATTTGGCTGGTACGAGGCCCTTGATTTCTCGCCCGCGCGCCTGCCCGAGGGTGCGACCATGGCGCCCGTGCGCGCCTTCATGGCGCATCACCAGGGGATGATCCTGGTGGCTATTGCCAACATCCTTAAAGACGGTATGTTTCGTACATGTTTTCATTCCAATTCCGTCATTCAAGCCACCGAGCTGCTGTTGCAGGAACGAACCCCCGGCGATTCTGATCGGACTGCGGAGAGCGTCGACGAAATGCAATCGGCGCCGGCGCTTCGCGAGCTGGCGGCCGCGGTTCCGCGCCGCTTCACCTCGCCGCATCACGTCGCCCCGCGCACCCATCTGCTGTCGAACGGAAACTACTCCGTCATGCTGACCGCCGCCGGCTCCGGGTACAGCCGCTGGCGGGACATCGCCGTGACGCGCTGGCGCGAGGATTCGACCTGCGATCCCTGGGGCTTCTACGTGTTTCTACGCGACGTGGCGAACGGCGAGGTTTGGTCGGCCGGATACCAGCCGGTGGGGCGCGAGCCCGATGGCTACGATGTGGCATTTTTCGAGGACCATGCGCAAATCGCCCGCCGGGACGGATCCATCCTCACGTCGACCGAGATACTCGTGTCGGGCGAGGACGATGCGGAGGTCCGCCGGGTCTCCGTAACCAACCAGGGCAGCCGCGTCAGTGAAATCGAATTGACCACCTACACGGAGGTCGTGCTGGCGGCGGCCGACTCCGATTCCGCGCACCCCGCGTTCTCCAAACTCTTTGTGCAAACCGAATTCGTCGCCGAGAGCGGTGCGCTGCTGGCTGCGCGGCGGGTCCGCGATCCCAAGGATCCCGGCGTTTGGGTGGCCCACCACTGTGTGCTGGAGGGAGAAGGCATCGGCGGACTGCAGTACGAGACCGACCGGGCGCGCTTCCTCGGCCGCGGACACGATATACGCAATGCCGTCTCGATCGTCGACGCTCATCCGCTGTCCAATTCGACGGGAACCGTTCTGGATCCCGTCCTGGCGCTGCGCCGCCGCGTGCGCATCGCACCCGGCGAGACCGCACGCATTGCTTTTTGGACCGGCGTCGGCACCAGCCGCGAGCAGGCTCTCGCGCTGGTGGACAAGCATCGCGACATGGCGGCATTCGATCGCGCGAAAACTCTGGCGTGGACCCAGGCTCAGGTGCAGCTCCGCTACTTGGGCATCGACTTCGAGGAGGCGCATGCGTTTCAGCGCATTGCCAACCGAGTCCTGTATTCCGACTCGTCGTTGCGTGCGCCTCGCGACGTTCTCGAGAAAAACCGCTTGGGGCAAGCGGCTTTGTGGCCCCATGGCATATCCGGCGATCTGCCCATCGTGCTGGTCAGCATAGACAGCGAAAACGATCTTGACATCGTCAAGCAATTGCTGCGTGCGCACGAGTACTGGCGGCTCAAACGGTTGGCGGTGGATCTCGTCATCCTGAACGACCGCCCGCCGTCCTACGCGTCGGAATTGCAGCAACACCTGGATTCGGCGATCAGGACCTCTCAAGCCCGCCGCGACGAGGACGGCACGCAGCGGGGTGCGGTGTTCTCGCTGCGGGCGGACTTGCTGCCCTCATCCCTCTGCGATCTGCTGCAAACGGCTGCACGCGCGGTGTTTGTCGCGCGCCGCGGCACCTTGAACGAGCAGCTTGCGCGGCTGCGGGAACCGGAACCGGTTCCGCGGCGGCGGCGCAAGGCCGTCGAGACGCCGCGCGACTTGGGCAAGCGCACCACGCCGCCGCCCGAATTCTTCAACGGGCTCGGCGGTTTTGCCGCGCAGGCACGCGAATACGTCATCATTCTCGACGAGGGACAGTGGACGCCGGCGCCCTGGATCAACGTGATCGCCAATTCGCAATTCGGTTTCTTGGCGACCGCGGACGGATCCGGCAGCACCTGGTCGCGGAATGCGCAGCAGAATCCGCTCACGCCCTGGTCCAACGATCCGGTGGGCAACGCGCCTGCGGAGGCCATCTACATCCGCGACGAGGAGAGCGAAGAGCTGTGGAGCGCAACCCCCCTGCCCATTCGCGTGCCGTCTCAAACCTATGTGGTTCGGCACGGTTTCGGCTACAGCCGCTACCAGCACAGCTCGCATGGCATCGGCTTGGATCTGCTGCAATTCGTGCCGCTCGAAGATTCGATCAAGATATCGCGTCTCAAGATAACCAACCTTTCCGGTGAGACCCGGCATCTGTCGGTCACGCACTATCTGGATTGGGTGCTGGGCAATCAGCGCGCAAAAACCGCCCCGTTCATCGTGACCGAAATCGAGCCGCAGACCGGGGCCCTACTCGCGCGCAATCCATGGAGCAATGGCTTTGAATCCCGGATCGCGTTCATGGACATGGCGGGCCGGCAGCAGGCCTGCACGGCGGATCGCGTGGAGTTCATCGGGCGTCACGGATCTCTCGCCGAACCGGCTGCGCTGCTCGGCTCCCTCGGCTTGTCGAATCGCGTCGGCGGCGGGCTGGATCCCTGCGGTGCGATGCAAACCGGCATTCGCCTGCGGCCGGGCGAAGCGACCGAACTGACCTTCTTCCTCGGTCAGGAAACATCATCCGCCGCGGCCGTTGCCCTCATGGAACGCTACCGCGCTCTCAATCTCGACGCCGTGCTGAAAGACGTGATGGATTATTGGGACGAGACCCTGGGCACCCTGCAGGTCGCGACGCCGGATCGATCCATGGACATTCTTCTCAACGGTTGGCTGCTGTATCAAACGCTGGCCTGCCGCATCTGGGCGCGGACCGCGTTCTATCAGTCGAGCGGAGCCTACGGCTTTCGAGATCAACTGCAGGATGTGATGGCGCTGGTTGTTGCAAGGCCGAATATCGCTCGCGAACAGATAGTTCGGGCGGCGGCGCGCCAGTTCGAGGCGGGGGATGTGCAGCATTGGTGGCTGCCCGACACCGGTCAGGGCATAAGAACGCGCATCTCGGACAATCGGATCTGGTTGCCCTTCGTCGTGGCCCACTACCTGGAAGTGACCGAGGATTTCGGATTGCTCGACGAACAGTTGCCATTCCTGGTGGGCGCTCCGCTGGCGGCGGACCAACTGGAGAGCTTCTCGGCTCCCGATTCGACCGCCTTCACCGCCCCGCTGTTCGAGCATTGCGTCCGCGCGCTCGACGCAAGTCTTGCGATCGGCTCGCACGGTCTGCCGCTGTTCGGCACCGGCGATTGGAACGACGGCATGAATCGAGTCGGAGTGGCCGGGCGCGGCGAGAGTGTTTGGCTCGGCTGGTTTCTCCATGCCGCACTGCTCCAGTTCGCACCCATCGCCGAACGGCGCGGCGCGTCGGACGCAGCGGCGGTTTGGCGCAAGCATGCCTTTGCCCTGCAGCAAGCCATCGAGCGCGAAGCCTGGGACGGCGACTGGTATCGGCGCGGATATTTCGACGACGGCACGCCCTTAGGATCGGTTTTGAGCGATGAATGCCGGATCGATTCCATCGCCCAGTCCTGGGGCGTGATTTCAGGCGGCGCCGAGCGCGAGCGCGCGGTCCGGGCGATGGCGGCGGTCAATGCGCAGCTCGTCAGCCGCAGTGACGGATTGGTGAAATTATTCACCCCGGCGTTCGATCACACCCTGCACGACCCCGGCTACATCAAGGCCTATCCGCCCGGACTGCGCGAGAATGGCGGCCAGTACACGCACGCCGCCCTGTGGTCGGTGCTCGCCTATGCGCTCTTGGGCGACGGCGATCGGGCGGCGGAGCTCTTCTCCATCATCAATCCCATCAATCACGCGAGCACCCGCGCCGGCATTCACCGCTACAAGGTCGAGCCCTACGTCGTGTGCGCCGACGTTTATTCAGCTCCCCAACATATCGGGCGTGGCGGCTGGACCTGGTACACGGG
>JBARBX010000650.1:0-3734 GCA_049793535.1 Steroidobacteraceae bacterium
ATCTCGAGCTGATCGAAAACCGACGTTCGGAACTGCATGCGGCGTTCCTCGCGTTCGGTTCGGTGTCCGAACAATTGTCCGGTGCGTTCGACTCGCTGCGAACTCAAGTCGCGCAGCTACGCGCGGAACTGGAAGAGGCGCAAGCGAACAAGGAACACCTGGCCTCGCGCCTCGCGGCGCTGATCAAGGGCCTGCCGGGCGGCGTGCTGGTGCTCAACGCCGGCGGCGAAATTCAGGAATGCAATCCCGTCGCGCGTGAACTGCTGGGCGAGCCGCTGCTCGCGCAGTCCTTCGGCGCGGTGCTAGCGCAGGCCAAGACTGGCGCTGGTCCCGGCCTGGTCGGCGAGCATACCGAGCTGCGCAGCGGAAAATTCGTCAATATCTCGCGGCGCGAGCTGCAGAGCGGCGGCGAAGTCGTGCTGCTCACCGATGTGACCGAAGCGCACTTGATGCAGGTATTTCTGACCCGCCAGCAGCGCCTGCTGACCTTGGGAGAGCTTGCGGCGGGACTCGCGCACCAGATCCGCACACCCCTGGCCGCAGCGCTGCTATACGCCTCGCAGATGACGCTGCCGGGGCGCGACGCCGAGGCCCTGGGGCGCTGCGCCGAGCGAACCGTGGGCAGCCTCAAACAGCTCGACAAGCTGGTAAACGACATGCTGGCGTTCTCGCACGGCGGCGCCGCGCGCGAAGCGGTGAGCGTCAGCGCGCTGCTCGAGCAAGTGGCGCAGTGGCTGCGGCCGGCATTGCGCCGCGGCATTCGCCTGACCATCCGGACCGAGGCGCCGCATCTCATGGTGCGCGCGAATGCACCGTCGCTGGTGTCCGCGGTCTTGAACCTGGCCACCAACGCGCTGCAGGCGGCGACCGCGGATCTGGACTTGGAGCTGCTGGCGCGCCGCACTGCGGACGGCCGGGCGCAAATCGTCGTCAGCGACAACGGTCCCGGCGTGCCGGCGCACATTCGCGCACGGATTTTCGAGCCCTTTTTCACAACGCGGGCGCGCGGCAACGGCATTGGACTCGCCATCGTCAAGTCCGTGGTCGAGGCGCACAAGGGCAGCGTTTCCCTGGCGCAGAGCGCCGACGCGGCCCCCGCCACCGGCGCAACTTTCATCATCGACTTACCCGAAGAGAGAACTGCATGAGCAATATGAACGAATCGGTCCTGGTGGTCGAAGACGACGCCGCGCTGCGCGAGGCATTGGTCGACACACTGCGGGCCGCCGAGCTGTCGGCGCTGCCCGCGTCGGATGCAGCCGAAGCCCTCCGGCTGCTGCAGAGCGAGGAGATCGCCTTGGTGATCTCGGACGTGCAGATGCCCGGCCCCAACGGCTACCAGCTGCTGTCTTCGATCAAGCGGCAGCGCCCCGACCTGCCGGTGGTGCTGATGACCGCCTATGGCACCGTCGCCCAGGCCGTCGCGGCAATGCGCGAAGGGGCGACCGACTACATCGTCAAGCCCTTCGACGCCCAGGCGCTGATCGAGATGGCCCGGCGCCAACTCGCGCTGCGGGTCGCGCCGAATGAGCTGGTGGCCGTCGACCCCGAGTCCAAGCGCCTGGTGTCTTTGGCGCGCAAGATCGCGGAGAGCGAGGCGACGGTGCTCATCACCGGCGAGAGCGGCACCGGCAAGGAAGTCTATGCGCGCTTCATTCGCGATCACTCCAAGCGCGCCACGGCGCCGTACGTCGCGATCAATTGCGCGGCCATCCCCGAGAACATGCTCGAGGCGACCTTGTTCGGCTACGAGAAGGGCGCCTTCACCGGCGCGCAGGCGGCGCACGCGGGCAAATTCGAGCAGGCACAGGACGGCACCTTGCTGCTGGACGAAATCTCCGAAATGGATCTGGGGTTGCAGGCGAAGATACTGCGGGTTCTGCAGGAGCGCGAGGTCGAGCGTCTGGGCAGCAGCCGCACCCTCAGCCTCAACGTGCGGGTGATCGCGACCTCGAACCGCGATCTGCCGGAAGAAGTGCGCGCCGGGCGCTTTCGCGCCGATCTCTACTACAGGCTGAACGTGTTGTCGCTGCGCCTGCCGCCCTTGCGCGAGCGATTCGGCGACATATTGCCGCTGGCGCGGCGCGCCATTCAGGCCTGCGCGCGCGGCGGTCAGGCGGCCTTGAGCCTGTCCACCGACGCGGAACGCAAATTATTGGGACATGACTGGCCGGGGAATGCGCGCGAACTCGCCAACATCGTGCAGCGCGCCGCATGGCTCGCGTCCGGCGGCATCATTCGCGCGACCGATCTGGATACCGGAGCCGCCGCCGCCGAGACCGACGCGCTGCCGCCGGCGGCCGATCGGATCATGCCCGCGACTCGCGCGCCGGATGCGAGCCTGGACTACGACCTGAAGGAGCGTGAGCGGGAATTGATCATGGCCACGCTGCGTGTGACCGGGGGCAGCCGCAAGCTCACCGCCGAGCGCCTGGGGATCAGCCCGCGCACGCTGCGCCACAAGCTGCAACAGCTCAAGGCCGCGGGCATCCGCGTGCCGCACGTGCACGATCAACAACTGGCGGCGGTATAGATCATGTCCAGCATGCAGATTCAGCAAGTGTTGGCGGAGATGCGCTCGCTGCAGGCGCGCGCATCGGGGGTTGCGGAGGCGCCCATGGCGGGCGCGCAGCCGTCGGATTTCGCCAACCTGATGAAGGACTCCATCGATCACGTCGCCACCATGCAAAACCAGGCCACGGCCCTGGCGAACGCCTATGAAACGGGCGACAAGAGCGTCGATCTGACCAAGGTGATGCTGGAAGTCCAAAAGGCGGGGCTCGCTTTTCACGCCATGACCGAGGTGCGAAACAAGCTCGTCGATGCCTATACCCAAGTGATGAACATGTCGGTCTAACGACCGCGAGGCTTGACCCATGGCTGACATCGTACCCACCCCCGCGCGCGGCATCACGGACATCCCCGGCCTGAAGCAGGTCGGGCTGCTCGCCGGAGTGGCCGCCGCTGTTGCCGCGGCCATTTGGCTGGTGCTGTGGTCGCAGGGGCAGAACTACACCGTTCTATACGGCCAGCTATCCGAGCGCGAGAGCGGCCAGGTCATGGACGCGCTGACCGCGGCGGGAATCGAATTCAAGTTGAACCCTTCCGGCGCCGTATCGGTGCCGGAGTCCAAGGTGCAGGAGGCGCGGATTCGCCTGGCGAGCCAGGGTCTGCCGCAGAGCGATGCCATGGGCATCGAGATGATCCAGAAGGATTCCGCGCTGGGCTCGAGCTCGATGATGGAGAGCGCACGCTTCCAGTCGGTGCTCGAGACGGAACTCGCGCGCACCATCGCCAAAGTGCAGGGCGTGCAGAGCGCTCGAGTCCACCTGGCGCTGCCCAAGCCCTCGGTGTTCCTGCGCGATTCGCGCAAGGCGACCGCATCCGTGATGCTGCAACTGTATCCCGGCCGGCGTCTCGAGCCCGGCCAGGTCGCCGCCGTGGTGCACTTGGTGGCCTCGAGCGTGCCGGAATTGGCGGCCACCGACGTGACGCTGGTGGATCAGGCCGGCACTTTGTTGAACTCTCCCGACGAAAACGCCGAAGAGGCTGCGAGCACCCGGGAATTCGCCTACACGCGCAAGGTCGAGGAGAGCTACCAGCAGCGCATCATGGATTTGCTCGAACCCATGGTGGGCCCCGGCCGGGTGCGGGCCACGGTCACCGCGGACATGGATTTCACGGTCACGGAGGAAACGCGCGAGAACTACGATCCGCAAAAGACCGCGGTGCGC
>JBARBX010000651.1:0-7697 GCA_049793535.1 Steroidobacteraceae bacterium
CGTCTCGGGCGGGACCCAGGCCTCCGAAAAGCTTCGTGGCACGTCTTTGTTCGATGCCTTCGGCGAGGGCGATTTGCTCGAACTCGCGCTGGAGTTCGCGCGTCGTGCCGTGGCGGAAAAATTGCCCTTGAAACGGGTGCGCGACTTGAAGCTCGATATGCCGAATGCGGAGGCCTTCTTTCAGTTCGCGCGCAATTCAGTCAAAGCCGCGGCGGGCCCTTATCCCGCGCCTCTGGCCTGCGTCGAGGCGGTGGCCGCGGCGGTGGAGATGCCCTTCGACGCGGGGCAGAAGCGGGAGCGCGAATTATTCACCACGCTGATGCTCTCGCCCGAGTCGGCGGCGCTGCGCCATGTCTTTCAAGCGGAGCGGGCGGCGTCACGCATCCAGGGCGTGCCCGACGATGCCCCGACGCGGCCGATTGCCAAGGTCGGCGTCATCGGCGCCGGGACCATGGGCGGCGGCATCGCCATGAGCCTGATCAACGCGGGACTTGCCGTGGTGCTGCTCGAGACCCAACAGGACGCTCTCGACCGGGGACTCGCCAACATCCGCCGCAACTACCAGGGCGCGCTGCGCAAGGGCACGCTGGATGAGGCCGGCCTCGCCAAGCGTCTGGCGCTGATCACACCCACGCTGGACTACGGCCTGTTGCGCGATGTGGATCTGTGCATCGAGGCGGTGTTCGAAAACATGGAAGTGAAACGCCAGGTATTTCAGACTCTGGACGGTGTGGTCCGGCAGGGCGCGATTCTCGCCTCCAATACGTCGGCCTTGAATCTCGATGAGATCGCGAGCTTCACGCACCGCCCGCAGGATGTGATCGGCTTGCATTTTTTCAGTCCGGCGAATGTGATGCGCCTGCTCGAGGTCGTGCGCGGCGCCAAGACCGCCGGCGACGTATTGGCCACCGCCATGCGACTGTCCAAGACCATGGGCAAAGTCGCGGTGGTATCGGGCGTGTGCGACGGATTCATCGGCAACCGAATGCTGGCCCGGTACGGTGCGGCCGCCCACGATCTGATCATGGCCGGCGCGTTGCCGCCGCAGATCGACGCGGCACTTCAGGAATTCGGCATGGCGATGGGGCCGTTTCGCGTGGGCGATCTGGCCGGTCTCGATATCGGCTGGGCGCTGCGCAAGCGGCGCGCCGCCGAGTTCCCCGACCGGGATTCCTCCAATGTGGCCGATGCCCTGTGCGAGGCCGGCCGCTTCGGCCAGAAGACCGGCGCAGGTTGGTATCGGTACGAGGCGGGCGCGCGCACGCCGATCCCCGACCCCGAGGTCACGGCCATCATCGAGCACTACCGCCGACGTAAGGGAATCGCGCCGCGCGCAGTCAGCAACCGGGAGATCGTGGAGCGCTGCATCTATGCGCTCGTCAATGAGGGTGCCCGCATTCTCGAGGACGGCATCGCGCAGCGATCCTCGGACATCGACCTGGTGTATCTCAACGGGTACGGCTTTCCGCCCTACCGAGGAGGTCCCATGTTCTACGCCGATCAAACCGGCCTGCACGACATTGTCCGCGCGATCGAGCGCATCGCGCTGCAGCCCGGCAGCGACTCGCAGGCTTGGGCACCCGCGCCGCTGCTCGCTCGCTTGGCTGAAACCGGCCAGACTTTCAGCGCATACAAGGGATCAGTCCAGTGACAGACGCAGTCATCGTCTCAACGGCGCGCACCGGTCTGGCCAAGAGCTGGAAGGGCGCCTTCAATATGACCTATGGCGCGACCTTGGGTGCGCACTCGGTGCGGCACGCGGTGGAGCGCGCCGGAGTCGATCCTGCCGAAGTCGAGGATGTGATCATGGGCTCCACCTTCGGCGAAGGGACCACCGGCGGCAACATCGCGCGCGCGATCGCCCTGCGCGCCGGCCTTCCCGTGAGCACCGCGGGCCTGAGCATCAACCGCTTCTGCAGCTCAGGGCTCCAGTCCATCGCACTCGCGGCGCAGCGAGTCTTGACCGAGGGCGCGACGGTGATCGTCGCCGGCGGGGTCGAGAGCATTTCCTGCGTGCAGAACGAGGCGAACACGCACATGCGCCGCGACCCGTGGCTGGTGGAGCACAAGCCGACGCTGTACTGGAACATGCTGCAGACGGCGGAACAGGTGGCCAAGCGCTACCACATCGCCAAAGAGGCTCAGGATGAGTACGGCGTTCGCAGCCAGCTGCGGGCCGCCGCCGCGCAGGCCGCGGGAAAGTTCAAGGACGAGATCGTGCCCATGACCACTCTCATGGGCGTCGCGGACAAGGCGAGCGGTTCGCTCGGTACCCGCGAGGTCACCATCGCCGCGGACGAGGGCATTCGGCCCGACACCACGCTCGCCGCCGTCGCGCAGATTCGTCCGGCCATCCCGGGCGGGGTGGTCACGGCCGGCAATGCCAGCCAGTTTTCCGACGGCAGCAGCGCGGTGGTCGTCATGGACGGTAAGCTGGCGGAGCGGCGCGGCCTCAAACCTCTCGGCATCTTCCGCGGCTTTGCGGTGGCCGGCTGCGAACCCGACGAGATGGGCGTCGGGCCGATTTACGCCGTGCCGCGCCTGCTCGCGCGCACGGGCCACAAGGTCGGCGACATCGATCTGTGGGAACTGAACGAGGCCTTCGCCTGCCAGGTGCTGTACTGCCGCGACAAACTCGGCATCCCCGACGAACGGTTGAACGTCAACGGCGGCGCCATCGCCGTGGGTCATCCCTATGGCGTCAGCGGTGCGCGGCTGACCGGGCATGCGCTCATCGAGGGCAGACGGCGCGGCGCGAAGCTCGTGGTCGTCACCATGTGCATCGGCGGCGGCCAAGGCGCCGCCGGACTTTTCGAGGTGGTGTGATGGGCGTACGCGAATTGTTCGAGCTCAAGGGGCGGGTGGCGTTGATCACCGGCGGTTCGCGGGGCTTGGGCCTGCAGATGGCCCAGGGTTTGGGCGAGATGGGCGCGAAAATTGCGATCAGCGCGCGCAAAGCCGCCGAACTCAAAGAGGCCAAGGCCCAGCTCGCGGCGCAGGGTATCGATGCCCTGACCGTGGTGAACGATCTCGCCCAGCCGGAACAGGTGCCGGCGTTGGTCGAAGCGGTGGTCGCGCATTACGGCGGCATCAACATTCTGATCAACAACGCCGGCACGAGTTGGGGCGCGCCGGCCGAGGAGTATCCCGCCGACGCCTGGAACAAGGTCATGACCTTGAACGCCACCAGCGTATTTCTGCTGAGTCAGGCGGTCGCGAGCCGCTGCTTCATCCCGCAACGCTCGGGCAACATCATCGTCATTGCCTCGGTCGCGGCGCTGCGCGTCGGGGCGCAGATGAAGGCGGCGGCGTACTACGCATCGAAAGCCGCGGCCCTGCATCTGACCCGCGCGCTTGCCACGGAGTGGGGGCCGCACGGCATTCGGGTCAACGCGATTTGCCCGGGATTTTTCCCTTCGAAGATGTCGAGCGGCGTGCTCGAAAAGATCGAGGCCTCGGTGATCAGACAAACACCACTGGGGCGCATCGGCAACGACACTGACTTGATGGGCGCCGCGGTGTACCTGGCGTCCGACGCCTCGCGCCATGTGACCGGCCAGTACATTGCCGTGGATGGCGGCGCCTCCAGCATATGAACAGCCCGGCCGCGGGACTGCGGTCGCCGCCGCCGCAGCACGCTTTCGACACCGCGCGGCTCGCCGAGTGGATGCAGGCGAATGTTGCGGGATTCAGCGGTCCGCTCGAGGTGCGGCAGTTCGCGGGCGGTCAGTCGAACCCCACGTACCTGGTGCAGTCGGCGGGGCATCGCTACGTGCTCAGGCGCAAGCCGCCGGGCAAGCTATTGCCGTCGGCCCACGCCGTCGACCGCGAGTATCGCGTAATCGCCGCACTGCAAAATACCGACGTGCCGGTGCCCAAGGCATACGCCCTGTGCAAGGACCCTGAAGTGATCGGCACCGAGTTCTATGTGATGGACTATGTGGAGGGGCGCCTCTTTTGGGACGCCGCACTGCCCGAGGTCGAAAGCGCGGATCGCCGCGCCATCTACGAGGAGATGACGCGCGTGATCGCCGCACTGCACGCGGTCGATTACGGGCGGATTGGCTTGAGCGACTATGGCAAGCCCGGGCGCTATATCGAGCGTCAAGTGGCGCGCTGGACCCAGCAATACCGCGCCGCGCAGACCGAAACCATCGACGCGGTGGAACGGCTCATCGAGTGGCTGCCCCAGCACATTCCCGCCGATGAGGAAACCAGCATCGTGCACGGCGATTTCCGGCTCGACAATGCGATCTTTCACCCGCAGGAGCCGCGCATTCTGGCGGTGCTCGACTGGGAGCTGTCCACCCTGGGCCACCCTCTGGTCGATCTGGCGTATGTTTGCATGCGATATCATTTGTCGGCCGAATTATTCAAGGGTCTCGGCGGACTCGACGTGGCGGCATTGCGGATTCCGAGCGAGGCCGAATGCGTGGCGGACTACTGCCGGCGCCGCGGCCGCGCGGAGGTCGAACCGCAGGAGTGGACGTATTATTTGGCGTTCAACATGTTCCGTCTGACGGGGATTCTGCAAGGCGTGCTGGCTCGCGCCATTCAAGGCAACGCCTCGAGCACCACCGCGCTGGAGGCCGGCCGACGGGCAAGGCCGCTCGCGGAACAGGCGTGGGCGCTGGTTCGGCAATCATTCGACGCATTCGACTAAGGAAAACCAGCATGGATTTCTCGCATAGCGACAAGGTTCGCCTCCTCCAGGAGCGCCTGGAGGGATTCATGGACGCCCACATCTACCCGGCGGAGCCGCGCTTCCACGAAGAGCTGGAAAAGAACCGTCGCGCCGGCAACCCCTGGCAAGTCACCGCGGTGATGGAGGAACTGAAGCGCAAGGCCAGGGCGGAGGATCTGTGGAATCTGTTTCTGCCGCACTCCGACTACGGCGCCGGGCTCACGAACCTCGAATACGCGCCCCTGTGCGAAATCATGGGACGCTCGCATATTGCACCCGAAGCCTTCAACTGCTCTGCCCCCGATACCGGCAACATGGAAGTGCTGGCCCGCTACGCGACGCCGGCCCAGCAGAAGCGCTGGCTCGAGCCGCTGCTCGACGGCCGCATCCGCTCGGCCTTCGCAATGACAGAACCCGACGTCGCATCGAGCGATGCCACCAATATTCAATCCTCCATCGTGCGCGACGGCGATCACTACCTGATCAACGGCCGCAAGTGGTGGACGTCGGGCGCGGGCGATCCGCGCTGCGAGATTCTGATCTTCATGGGCAAGACCAATCCGGCGGCGGCACGCCACAGCCAGCAGTCGATGATACTGGTGCCCATGAACACGCCCGGCGTCAAACGACTGCGTCAGTTGACCGTGTTCGGCTACGATCATGCGCCGCACGGCCACGCGCAGATCGATTTCACCGACGTGCGCGTGCCCGCGGAGAACATCCTCTTGGGCGAGGGCCGCGGCTTCGAGATCGCACAAGGGCGCCTAGGGCCCGGGCGCATCCATCACTGCATGCGGTTGATCGGCGTGGCCGAACGGGCGCTGGAATTGCTGTGCCGGCGCGCCCAAACGCGCGTCGCCTTCGGCAAGCGCATTTCGGAGCAGGGGGTGACTCTCGAGCGTATTGCGGAGTCGCGGATCCTGATCGATCAGGCGCGCTGGCTGGTGCTGAACGCGGCCTACATGATGGACAGCGCGGGCAACCGCGCGGCCAAGAAGGAGATCGCCATGATCAAAGTCGCTGCGCCCACCATGGCCTGCCAGGTCATCGATTGGGCGATGCAGGTGCATGGCGGCGGCGGCGTCAGCGATGACTTTCCGCTGGCCGCGGCCTATGCGGCCGCACGCACCCTGCGTTTTGCCGACGGACCCGATGAGGTGCATCGAGAACAGATCGGCAAACTTGAATTGGCGCGTTATCGGTAGGCCGCGATGACGGATCGGCATTTCAAGTTCTGGCCGGCCCATGCGGCGCATCAACTGGCGACCCCGGCCACCAACCTCTTCTACAACGCGGAGGTGTCGGCGCGCCGCTATCCCGACAAGCCCTTCCTGGTGTTCTACGACACGGCGATCAGCTTCGCCGAATTCCTGGATCAAGCGGAGCGCGTCGCAGGCTTCCTCGAGCACCGCTTGGGGGTGCGCAAGGGCGACCGCGTGCTGCTGCTCATGCAGAACAGTCCGCAGTTCGTGATCGGGTACTACGGCATATTGCGCGCGAACGCCGTCGTGGTGCCGCTCAATCCCATGAATCTGACCCAGGAGATCCGCCGCTATGCGGAGGACGCGGGAGCCAGCACGCTCATCGTGTCGCAGGAGCTGTATCCGCGCATCGAACCTCTGCTCGGCAAATCGAATTTAAAGAAAGTGATCGTCGCGGCCTATTCGGACTATCTGCGCCAGCCGACCACTCTCGCCGTGCCCGAGGTCGTCGCAGCACCGCGCATCGACATCGCCGGTTCTGGTGTGACCCTATGGAAAGATGCGCTGGCGGACGCGCTGCGGCCGGGGCCCTTGACGGCGGGTCCGGACGACCTGTGCGTGATGCCCTATACCTCCGGCACCACGGGGGTGCCCAAGGGCTGTATGCACACTCATCGCAGCGTCATGCACACGCTGGTCGCCGGCATGCGTTGGTTTTCGATGCAGCCCGAGACCACGCTGATGGCGGTGGCGCCGATGTTTCACGTGACCGGCATGCAGGGCGGCATGAACGGACCGCTGTTCGTCGGCAACACCCTGGTGATGCTGCTGCGCTGGGACCGCAATGTCGCGGCGGAGTGTGTGCAGCGCTACCGCGTGGCGAGCTGGACCGCGGTGCCGACCATGATCCAGGACTTCTTTGCGAATCCCCATATCGCCAAGTACGACCTGAGTTCGATCAGGCGTTTGAGCGGCGGCGGCGCGGCCATGCCCGCCGCGGTCGCGCAACGGCTCCTCGACATGGGCGTCACGTACTACGAGGGGTACGGATTGTCGGAGACCATGGCGGCCACGCACCTCAATCCTCCGGAGCGGGCCAAGAAGCAATGCCTGGGCATTCCCATTTTCGGCGTCGACTCGCGGGTCGTCGATCCAGACACCCTGCGCGAACTGCCCCCCGGCGAGGTCGGGGAGATCGTCACGCACGGCCCGCAGGTGTTCCAGGGCTATTGGAACAAGCCGGAGGACACCGCCCAGGCCTTCGTCGGCATCGACGGCAAGCGCTTCTTGCGCACCGGCGATCTCGGCAAGACGGACGAGGACGGGTATTTCTTCATGGTCGACCGCCTGAAGCGCATGATCAACGCCTCGGGATACAAGGTCTGGCCCACCGAAGTCGAATCCTTGATGTACCAGCATCCTGCCATTCTCGAAGCCTGCGTCATCGGCACCCCCGATGCGCATCGCGGCGAGACCGTCAAGGCGGTCATCGTTCCCAGGCCGGAGTGGCGCGACCGGATCGATGCGCAACAGGTCATCGGCTGGTGCCGCGAGAATATGGCGGCCTACAAGTGTCCGCGCATCGTTGAATTCGTCGAGTCACTTCCTAAGTCGGGAGCCGGCAAGATCATGTGGCGCGAGCTGCAGGAACGCGAAGCCGCCGCCGCCAACCTGCGAGTCCCCTCCCCATGAAGGCACTGCTCAGCAAGAACCCCGGCGGTCCCGAATCCTTGGTGCTCGAAGACATTCCGGAGCCCCTGCCCGGACCGGGCCAAGTTCGCATCGCCGTGCACGCCTGCGGAGTCAATTTC
>JBARBX010000652.1:0-2780 GCA_049793535.1 Steroidobacteraceae bacterium
GTCGCCGGGCAGGCGATGGCCGATCAGGCCGCGACACCGTCGGACAGTCTCGAAGAAATCGTCGTCACCGCGCAGTTCCGTCAGCAGAACTTGCAGGACACTCCCCTCGCCATTACCGCGATCAATGCGGACACGATGGAACAGCGGGGCCAGACCTCGCTGCATGATCTCGGCCAGCAGGCGCCCAATGTGGCGCTGGTGGAAACCGGCGGTGCGTTTGGTCCCGGCATGACCGCCTCGATCCGCGGCATCGGGCAAGCCGACTTCGACCCGGCCTTCGCGCCGGGCGTCGGCGTCTATATCGACGATGTCTACTACACCAGCCTCACGGGTTCGAACTTCGCCCTGCTGGACCTGGATCGCGTCGAGATTCTGCGTGGGCCGCAGGGGACGCTGTCGGGGGCGAATTCCGAGGGCGGCTCCATCAAGATCTACTCGGTCAAGCCGCAGGGCGATGACACGGGCTCGGTCAAGGTCAGCTATGGCCAGCGCAATCTGATCGACGTGCAGGGAATGGTCGATGTGCCGCTGATCAGCGACTCGCTGTTCATGCGCATTTCCGGTATCACACACCAGCAAGACGGCTACGTGACCCGCATCGATTACGGCTGCGCCTTTCCCGCCTCCGGCATCCCGGCGGTGGGCGGCCTGCAGCAGGACTGCGTGGCGGGTAAGGAGGGCGGCAAGGATTACACCGGTGGCCGTATCGCTCTTCGTTGGTTGGCGAGCGAGAATTTTGAGGCAAACTTGACGGCTGACGTGACGATCGACAAGTCGGAGACGGCCGCAGTCACGCTGATCGCGGTCAATCCGGCGGCGGCAGGGGTCGTTCCGACAGAGATCAATTCGGGTTTCCCGCCGGGCAACGCAGCAGGCGTGGCCTATGACAGCCGCTTCGTTCCGACCAACCCCTACATCAGCTATGCGACGTTCTGTGCCCAGGGTCTGGCCGGCAACACCTATTGTTTCTCACCGGATACGTACAACAAACAATGGGGTACGAACCTGAACCTCGATTGGAAGATCGCTCCGGATCTTACGTTCAAGTCGATCACCGGTTACCGCGAGTTCGATACCATGTGGACCGAGGACAATGACGTCTCGCCGCTGTACGGATCCTTGGGCGCGGAACACCTGCTCAACCACACCTTTACGCAGGAGCTGCGCCTCAACGGCAAGGCCGGCAGCGTGCTCGACTACACCGTGGGCGCCTTCTACCTGGATCAAGTCACGACGTATCCCACGCATCAAGTCTTGGACTACGTGATCCCGGGCCTGGACTTCGAGTTCCTGGGTAACGACCCTGTGCAGGAAACGGACTATGCGGGCTTTGCGAACGCCGACTGGCATATCGCCGAAGCGCTGGATCTTAACGCCGGTCTGCGCTACACGCACCAGGAGAAGGACTACACCTACAATCGCTACAACCCTCCGACCATTGGCGGCGGGGACAGCATCTTTTTCCCGCCGGGTTTTTCCGGAACCCAGGGCAAGTACTCCGGCGACAAGACCGACTATCGCGTGGACTTGGACTATCGCTGGGCGCCTCAGCTCATGACCTACGTCGCCGTATCGACGGGTTTCAAAGGCGGTGGCTCGAACCCGCGTCCGTTCATCGCCTCGCAGGTTGTACCCTTCGGTCCTGAAACGCTGACCAACTACGAGATCGGTGCCAAGAGCGACTGGTTCGATCGCCGCCTGCGGGTCAACATGGCCGGGTACTACAGCAAGTACAAGGATATTCAGCTCGTCCTCTTGAGCTGTCCGCAGTTCTCGGGCGGCAGCGCGACAGAGCCCTGCGCGGCGCCGGTCAATGGCGGCGATGCCAATATCTACGGTGTCGAGTTGGAAAGCGAGTTTCGCCTTGGCGGGTTCTCCCTCGAGGCCAGCGGTAGCTGGCAGAAATTCGAGTACACATCCGTCGTTGCGGCAACCGGCATCCCGCCCGATTCCTCGGAGCCGGGCTTCCAGCCGAAGAAGTGGAGCCTCGGTGCGCAGTATGAAGCCCGTATGCCGAACGGCGGCTCAATCACCCCGCGGCTGGATTGGATCTACGCCAGCGGTTACCAGACCATTGCCGTCCCCGATCCGAACAGCTATCTGCCGGGCTATCACGAGCTCAATGGGCGCATCACCTTCCGACCGCAATCGGACAAGTGGGAGCTCTCGGCGGTCGGTACCAATCTGACCGGCAAGCTCTGGTATACGCAGATCTTCGATCTGACGGCGCAATCCCAGTCCGGCGCCGATTACGGCATACCGGCGGCGCCGCGCACGGTCTGGGCCGAGTTCAAGTACAAGTTTGGCCCGCCGCCTCCGGCTCCGCCGCCCGTCGTCAAGGAAGTGGTGAAAGAGGTGGTGCGAGAGGTGGTGAGAGAGGTTCAGGTCCCCGCGCCGGCACCCGTTCCGCCGCCCGCACCGAAAGGCGACATCGTCCTGCAAGGCGTGAATTTCGCCACCAACTCGGCGGATTTGATACCGGAATCCACCAGCGTGCTGGATAGACAGGTCACCCAGCTCAAGTCGTATCCGAATCTCGCCATCGAGGTGCGCGGCTACACCGATAACCGAGGAGCGGCGGCCTACAACTTGAACTTGTCCCAGCACCGCGCCGAGTCCGTGATGCACTATATGCAGCAGCACGGCGTAACCAACCCAATGACCGCCAAGGGCTTCGGCAAAGAGGACCCCATTGCGGACAACGCCACCAAGGACGGACAGCTAACGAACCGCCGCGTGACCTTGCACATCGTAGGCGGTACACGCTGATCGCGCCGAGC
>JBARBX010000653.1:0-4498 GCA_049793535.1 Steroidobacteraceae bacterium
GCCAAGATCCGTAGCTGCTGGGCCAGCCTGTACTCGCTCGAGTCGCTGAGCTACCGGCGGCGCCAGCGGATCGCGGAATCGGCGGTGGCCATGGCGGTCGTCGTGCAGATCATGGTGGACGCGCGCACGGCCGGTGTGATGTTCACGCGCAGCCCCCTGAGCGGGGACCGGTCGGTGATCACCATCGAGGGGGCTTGGGGGCTGGGCTCGGCGCTGGTGAGCGGCGAAGTGACCCCGGATCGCTGGGTGGTCGGGAAAATTACCGGTGAAATCTCCGTACGCAACATTTCGGACAAGGCCATCCGCCATGCGCAGTCGCCGGTGGGCGGTGTCGAGGAACTTCCGGTGGAAGAATCTCTGCGCAGGGAACCCTGCCTGACCGACGAGCAACTACAGTCGCTGCGCGCCATCGGCAGACAGGTCGAGCGCCACTACGGCCGGCCGCAGGACATCGAGTGGGCCGTCGACGGGCGCTCGCAGCGCATCTTGCTGCTGCAGAGCCGCCCCGAGACGGTTTGGTCCAACAAGGACAAAGCGGCCGCGGCGACGCGGGTTTCCGACCCGCTGCTGCATGTCATGAACATCTTCGGAGGGCAACGGTGACTCTGACCGCGGCCGATGTCGCAGAAATCATGCGCATTGTCGAACAGTCGAAGTTCGACGAGCTGAACCTCGAAATAGGCGGCGTCAAGTTGACGCTGCGGCGCGCCGGCGCGTCCGGCGAATTTGTGCCGAGCGTGACTCCGCAGCCGGGCGGCATGGACGCGGCTTCCGCGGCCGCACCGCGGCCGACGGCGGCTTCGGTCGCGGCCGACGCAGGCTCGAGGAACATCGCATCGCCGATGCTCGGCACATTCTACCGGGCGCCCAAACCGGGATCTGCGCCGTTCGTCGACACCGGCTCGTTGGTGGATGAGGACAGCGTCGTCGGAATCATCGAGGTCATGAAGCTCATGAATACGGTGCGCGCCGGCGTCAAGGGCGTCATCACGGAAATCCTGGCGGCGGACGAAACGCTGGTGGAGTACGGCGAAGTCCTGATGCGGGCGCGCGTGGACGGCTGACTCATGGCCATTCGTAGAATACTGATTGCCAATCGCGGAGAAATCGCCGCGCGCATCATCAGAACCTGCCGCGCCCTCGATATCGAAGCGGTGCTGGCGGTGTCCGCGGCCGACCGCGACAGCGAGCCGGCGCGGCAGGCCGATCGCGTCGTGTGCATCGGCCCTGCAAGGTCCGCGGACAGCTATTTGAATGCACCGGCGATCGTGCATGCCGCCGTGGCCACGGGTGCCGACGCGATACACCCCGGGTACGGTTTCTTGTCCGAGCGCCCGGCGCTGCCCCAGTTGTGCGCAACTGCACGGGTCATATTCATCGGTCCGACCGCCGATCAGCTCACCGCGGTGGGCGATAAGCTGCAGGCGCGCTCCGCGGCGCTGGCGGCGAATGTACCGGTCGTGCCCGGCGGCGCGGTGAACTCAGCAGCGGAGGCGGAGGTTCTGGCGCGCCAGATCACGCTGCCGCTGCTCGTCAAGGCCGTGGGTGGGGGCGGGGGCCGTGGGTTGAAGAAGGTCGAGCGCATCGAAGACTTGCCGGAGCTGCTCGATTTGGCGGCGGCCGAAGCGGGGGCGGCCTTCGGCGACGCGCGCATTTATCTGGAGCACTACGTCGAGGGCGGCCGCCATGTCGAGGTCCAGCTCCTGGGCGACGGCTTCGGGACAGTCATTCAGTTGGGCGAGCGCGATTGCTCCGTGCAGCGCCGCTACCAGAAGCTCATCGAGGAAACGCCGGCGCCGGGCCTGTCGGCGGCGCTGCGCAATGCACTGCAGCAGGCGGCCGTGCGCTTTGCCGAACGCCTTCACTATCGGGGCGCCGGCACGGTGGAGTTCATCGTCGATGCACCGCGCGAGGATTTCTTTTTTCTCGAGATGAACGCGCGCATCCAGGTCGAGCATCCGGTCACCGAGGCGGTCACGGGCATCGATCTCATCGCCGAGCAGATCGCGATCGCGGACGGAAGCGGCCTGCGGCTGCACCAATCCGAGGTTCGAACAATGGGCTGCGCCATCGAGTGCCGGGTCAACGCCGAGGACCCCCGCAACGAGTTTCGTCCCAGTCCGGGGCGCGTACGCGAGGTGTCATGGCCCACGGGCGAAGGGTTACGCGTGGATACTCACGTCGTACCGGGGTCCAGCATTCCGCCTTTCTATGATTCATTGATCGGCAAGATCATCGCCTGGGACTCGGATCGCGCCGGCGCGCTCTCGCGGCTGCGCGGCGCAATCGCCGCCACCAGCATCGTCGGGGTGAAGAGCAATCTCGGATTTCACGGCGCGGTGCTCGACGATGAGGAATTTCAGGCGGGCGGCGTGAATACGGACTTCGTGGACCGACTGTATGCGCGCCGGCCGGACCTGCGCGATCAAGACGCGGTGGGTGCCGCTCATGGCTGAAGTTCAACTGATCGAGACTTCGCTGCGCGACGGCAACCAGTGTCTGTGGGCGGCCTTAGGCATCGATACGGCGCGGACACTCGCCATCGCCCAAGTGATGGACCGGGTCGGCTTCCGCGCCATCGATTTCACCACCTCGACGCACATGGGGGTCGCGGCGCGATACAAGAAGGAGGACCCGTGGGAGCGGATTCGGCTCACGGCGGCCGCGACGCCGCACACCCCGCTGCAGTTCATGTCGACCGGTTTTCGATTCATCTCCTGGGAGACCGCGAGCCCGGACTTCATGGCGCTGGCGTTCCGCACCCTGGCGCGCAACGGCATTCGCCGCTTCTGCCTGGCGGATCCCATGAATGATGCGGAATCGAACATGGCCTGCGCGCGCATGGTGAAGGAGGGCGGCGGCGAGTACGTCATCGTGGCGCTGGTGTTCACGTTGAGCCCCATCCATGACGATGCCCACTACGTCGAGCGGGCACGCAGGCTCGCCGCCTGTCCCTACATCGACGCACTCTATATTAAGGACCCCGGCGGGCTGCTCAAGCCCTCGCGGGCGCAAACCTTGATTCCGGCCGTCAAAGCCGCGATGGGCGGCAAGCCTCTGGAACTGCATTCCCACTGCACCATCGGGCTCGCCGAACACACCTATATGGACGCGCCCAACCTCGGGGTGTCGGCGCTGCAGTGTGCTTCCGGGGCTGCCGCGGACGGGACCTCGAACCCGCATTCGGTGCGTGTGGTCGCGAACTTGCGGGCGCTGGGACATGGCGTGGCCGTCGACGACGAGGCTCTCGGCCGCGTCAACCAGTACTTTACCCGGTTGGCGGAGGCCGAGGGTCTGCCCGCAGGCTCGCCGCAGCCTTTCGATGCACGCTACCTGAAGCATCAGCTACCGGGCGGCATGGTGGGCACCACCCGCCGCCAGCTCGCCGAGGCCCGGCTGTCGCATCTCGAGGAGGCCGTGATCGAAGAGTTGGGCCGGGTGCGCGAAGAGCTTGGGTGGCCCATCGTCATGACGCCCTTCGCGCAAATACTCATGACGCTGGCCGTTATGAATGTGATGAACAAGGAGCGCTACAGTGTCATCCCGGACGAGGCGATCCGTTACGCGATCGGCCGATTCGGTCGGCCCATGGCGCCCATTGCCGCCCACGTGATGGAGCGCATCGAGTCGCTGCCCCGCACGCGAGAGTTGCGTGCCGAGCCTGCAATGGCGAGCCTCGAGGAGCTGCGGCGGCGTTTGGGTGGGCACCCGAGCGACGAGGAGTTTCTGCTGCGCGCCACCATGCCGGCGGGCCAGGTCGATGCGATGGTGGCGGCGGGCCCCGCCGGCCGCCATTACAATCCCGAATTGCGTCCCGTCCTCGATTTGATCCGCAAGCTCGCCGCGCGCGACGACCTCGACTATGTGGCCGTCGACAAAGTGGGAGTGCGGTTGGAACTTCGCCGCCGTACGGCGAGCGGTGCGGCGGGCCCTCGGGCCGGGGCGGCCGAGTGAACCGGAGTGCGCACACCGCAGCGCCGGCTGCCTTGAAGGGGTTGATGTTCGATCTGGACGGCACACTGCTGTTGAGCGACCGCTCCCTGGGCGCCTATGAAATCCTGCCCGGCGCAGCGGAGCTGCTGACCGAGCTTGTGCGGCAGGCTTTCCCCTTCGTCATATTGACCAACGGTACGGCGTATCCCGCCGCGGAGCAGGCCGCGAAATTGCGCGGCGTGGGCCTCCCCGTACGCGACGAGTGCATGCTCACCCCGTCCAGCGTTGCCGCGGATCTCATGACCCGCGCCGGCGTACGGCGCGCGCTGGTGCTCGGCAGCTCCGGCGTCGGCCAGGCGCTGCGCGATGTGGGAATCGAAACGGTGCAAGTGGGGGTGCCCGGCGAGCGCGAAGTTCAAGCCGTGTACGTGGGGTGGCATCCGGAGTGTACGATGAAGGACATCGAAGCCGCCTGCCATGCGATCTGGGCCGGCGCGAAGCTCTACGTGGCTTCCGACGTGCCGTTCTTCGCCACCAAGCAGGGTCGATCCATGGGCTATTCCCA